>CAZURP010000231.1:1693-2537 GCA_964623715.1 uncultured Isosphaeraceae bacterium
AGTGATTGTTTAAAGAGCATGTTTCCCTTTGTTGCCATCGGTACTATCGCTGACATGGTTCCACTACAAAAGGGTAATCGCGTGTTGGCCCGAAAGGGCTTGGACTATTTGCCATCAACCACGAATCCAGGCCTGCGAGCGATTATGCATCAACTTAAAACCCCAATCGATACTCTGAACACATCGCATATTAGTTTTGGAATCGCGCCACTCATTAACGCAGTGGGGAGATTGCAACACGCTGCAAAAGCGGTTGATTTGTTTACTCATCTTGATGGCGAACTTGCCATATCGACGGCAAGCGAACTTGCGAAACTGAATAGAGAGAGGCAAAAAGTACAACGGGAGATTATTGCAGAGGCATTGGAACAAATAAGTCAAGACAACTTGCAAGAAAAAAATATCATCGTGTTACAAAGCGATGCATGGAACAGGGGTGTTGTTGGGATTGCAGCAGGCAAGTGTATCGAAACACATTACAGGCCAACAATTTTGCTTTCGGGTGACGGCGAGGAACTCGTCGGCTCTGCGCGAAGTATTTCTGGCTTTTCCATTTACGATGCTATTAGTGCGTGCAAGGAGCACGTAATCACATTTGGTGGTCACGATATGGCGGCAGGGCTCAGGGTGGCGAGAGATTCGTTTGACGATTTTGTTTCAGCGATTACTGCGTATGCAGATAAACACATTTCGCCAGAACAATTAGTAAAAAAAATAAAACCTGATGTTGTTGCCTCTTTAGAAGAGTTGGATTATGAAACTGCGTGCGGATTAGAAGAAATCGGACCATTCGGGATAGGGAATCCAACTCCGACGGTTCAGATTATGTCTGCTCGAATTGACG
>CAZURP010000232.1:0-2530 GCA_964623715.1 uncultured Isosphaeraceae bacterium
ACCGAGTTCATCTTGTATCCACATCGAAGTGATATGCCCGTCTCCATCAAGGTCGTCAGGACCATCTTCATCTTTTAGGCCATCGTGATCGTTGTCGACTGGTCGGATCCCACCCCGCAAAAAATGCGGGGTTGAAGGTTGATTGAACCATACTTCTCTGCCGTCAGGATTTTCCATCGGCATGAAGTAAAACGATCGTTCGTCGATGAGTTCAGTGATTCGGTCAATAACTCCGTAACTTTTACAAAGGTACCAAATGGAATAGAGTACGGTCTCAGCTGCCTGGATTTCATTACCATGGATGTTCCCGTCGATAAACATCGCGGTTTTTTCTCTGTCACTCCCTGTCGCAGGATTGTTTAGGGTGACTAACCAGAGTTCTCGGCCGCCTACGCTTTTGCCAATGGATTCAATGGAGAGCAGTTTTGGGTATGCGTCGACAAGGTCGTGTAACGCTTCGGACATTTCTGAGTAGTCGTACCAGTGGTCAAAACGCAATTCGACTTTTGAAGGGTAGGGTGCTTGTGCAAACGAAGCGGAGGAAAAGAAAAATACTGTGAGTGTGGCGAGTAGGCGGTTCATGCGTCTCCCCCTTTTGTTTCTTTCAACGGTATTGTGATACTTTTTGTTCCAAACTTTTCACTATAAAGCGTGATGTCGAAATGAGCGTTCTGTTCTCCTTGCAGAATCCATTTGTACCACTTGCGCGTACCATCTCCTGAAAGCGCCCAAATACGATTCACTTTTTGACCAGAAACGATTGTTTCGTTCGGAACATCAAGGCGCAACACAAACGGTCGCGCTCGTTTATTTTTCTTCGCCATCGCAGTGCCCGTAGGAAACCAACCGTCATTAACAACAGCGACTTTTACTTCCCATAAGCCCTTGCCGAGTTTTTCTATAGAAGGAGCGCTCATGCGAACATTTGGCAGTTTGCCTGCTAATTCTATTAAGAACGCAGATTGTTTTTGTGTGATGTCATCGATGGAATCTATAGGTGGCAACGTTTTAAAGTACGGCACCCAACCGCCTATTTCTACTGTTCCAAGTTGCGGGTGTTCAAAAGGTTGCCATGCAACGAATCCCTTGCCTTCACGTTGCTTGTCTGAGTATTCCAACCATTTCGCATCGCTTGAATTCGATTTCTTTGGTTCCTTTCCAGTCTTTACTCTTTTGATTTCAATGCCCATCATCTTGCAGTACATTTCTGTTTCTTCAAGTGTTGGCGTCATTTCAGAACTCGCATCTCCTCCATCTATGTAGCCAGCTTCTACGGCTGCTTGGAACAACTCATCCATCGTTTCCTGAGAGATATCCCCAACACCCGATGGAGTAAGGTTTTCCTCATCAGAAGTTTCTTCTGAACCACCATCGATTGCTGTTTCCTCAGCACCGTCTTCTTCTTTTGGCCTTGTCCACAACGATGTGGAAAAGGATGGAACCCCATATTGCGCATACGCCCACGCAACAAAGCTACCGTTCCACTCTGTTTGCTCGTCGTTGTTGAGTTCAGTTATCTCAGTAAACAACTCGCTGGTGCGCTTGTATAGTTCTACGTCGCCTTCGTCAAGTTTTTTGGGAGCACCTGCCTTATCCTTCCCATTTTCAGTGAATGGTTTGGAAAGGGTGTCGTGGTTTCCATACACAACTATAGTTGCTATTTCTTGGTGTTGTAGAACGAAATCAGCGAGGTCTTTCGATTCGCTTTCCGAAAGTTGCCAAGCGCCTGCACCGTCGCCATGATTTACGTAACCATGCATAAAATTTTTGTTGAGATCAACGCCACCAATTCCATCTTCGTTGTATTTTCCATCGCCATCATTATCAATACCTTCGGAGTACAACACAAATTCGGCAACTTGGTTTTCAAATGGTTTTGGTGTGATGTTTAGCCGTTCCTCTTCTGGATCGGGAAGATGCGTCGCTTTTTCAACATCCGGCACTCGCATCATTGTTATGTACCCATCCCCGTTAAGATCTTCACTGCCATCTTCATCTTTCATCCCATCGTGATCGTTGTCGTTTGGTGTAAGGTTTCTGCGTTGTTCGTGTTGAACTTCGTTGAAGTAGTAGTTTGCTGCGTCGGGGTTCACCTGAGGGATGATGTAGAGTTTGTGTGATTCCAACAATTCCTTTGTTTTATCTGCTTCCAATGAAAGTACGTGCTGCACCATGTCGATGGCGACTTCAGTGCCTAGAAGATGGTCGCCGTCGATTCCGGCAACGAGAAGTACCGCACTTCGTTCATTGATTGGTATCGTTCCATGTTTTGCAACTTCGATACACTGAATGGGAATCCCAGTTCCCGAGTGTCCGATGGTTGAAACAGAAACAGACGGAGATTTAGCAAGCGCTTCAAGTTTTTCCCCTAGCTCAGTTGGCGTTCGCCACTGGCGAGCGGGTTCTTGGGGTACTTCTTTTTCAACATCTTGAAATGCAACGAGAGCAGTTGCAAGCATACAAATAGTAAACATAGTGGGGGTGGTTCCTCTGCGTCAAATTATGCTGACGGTGCAATGAACAGTATAGA
>CAZURP010000233.1:0-2494 GCA_964623715.1 uncultured Isosphaeraceae bacterium
TGTACGAGAAATCTACGATGGCTTTACGTTACTCGAGCTCGACCTAAAAACAGGAAGAACGCATCAGATTCGGCTGCACTTGCAACACTTGGGGTATCCAATTGTTGGAGATGATATCTATGGCGGGAAACATCTAAAGGTTTCTCACATCATCCCACGCGGGGTGCCTTTTGATAAACCGCGAACTGACTGTGTCATCCAACGCCAGGCCCTCCATGCAGGCTATCTTGCTTTCTCGCATCCAATCACTGAAAAACCCGTTGAGTTCACCGCACCCGTTCATGGCGATATGGCAAATCTTATCACGATGCTTCGCGCCAACCGTTTCAAGAAAGCTCCAAACCTTCCAGGCGCTATCATCGACCTCGATTCAGCCATCCAATAAATACGTCTCAGAGCCAAATTAATAATTTGGCTCTGAGACGTATTTATTTTGGTTAGCGCATTTTGATGGAAACCAAGGCAATCATCGCGAGAATGACGGCGACAACCCAAAATCGAGTAACAACCTGCGATTCAGACCATCCTTTTCGGTGGAATGCGTGGTGGATAGGCGCAACCGTGAAAATTCGCTTGCCCTTTGTTGCTTTGAAATACGCAATCTGAAGAAAGCTGCTCCCAATTTCTATAAGGAACACACCACCAATAACGAGCAGCAAAAATTCTTGCCGAATAATAATAGCGATTGTTGCAAGCAAACCACCAAGTGGCATCGAACCTGTGTCGCCCATAAACACTTGCGCGGGATGGCAGTTAAACCACAAAAATCCTAAACACGCACCGGCAGTTGCGCCTGCCACAACCATCATTTCTGCCGAGCCCTCAACGTAAGGCATTAACAAAAAGCCAGCATGATTTGGCGATCCCGCAATGTAACAGAGCACCATCATCGCAAAACTTGCAATCATCACTGTGCCCGGCGCAAGACCATCTAGCCCATCTGTAATATTGACTGCATTTGACATCAACATCACCATAAAAATAGCGATGATTGCAAACACCGCCCCACCTAAAACAATCACATTCGGCGAGAGTGTGAGTGTTTCCATGCCAGGAATGTACGTTCGCACAAAAGGAAGCGTTAGGGAATGCGCCGCTTCGCTGTCACCTGCATACCTCCATACCATAAATGCAACGACCCCCCCAATCCCAAACTGAAAGAGCAATTTTTCCCACCGGTACAAACCGTCTCTTGAGCCGGGGTTCTTATGCCCAGCGACGAGCTTTAAATAGTCATCAAACCCGCCAAGCAGTGTGAACATGAACATGACAACGAGCAATAACTGCACGTATTGATTGAACAAGTCCGCAAACAAAAGCGTCGTAACAATGACTGACCCCATCAATAAAATACCCCCCATTGTCGGAGTGTTTTCTTTGGATTTCATCATTGCATTTATCTGCTCGTGGTTAAACTCTGCGTGATCACCAATTTTCTTCCGAATCAAAGTTCGAATCATAGGTTTACCAAGTAAAATTACGATAAAGAACGCAACAACGACAGAGGTAAACGCTCGGAATTCACGTTGGTATAAGACTTGGAGAAAAGAGTAAAGCCCCGCACTGTCAAGCCACTCATCCATTGATTGCAACAAATTATAAAGCATGTAAAAGGTATATCGCCGACTAGTACTCTAAAACTTTCGTTTGGCGAAACAAATCGACAATCCTTTCAAGTTGCATTCCACGAGAACCCTTCAGAAGAACAAGATCTCCTTCTTGTAGCAAAGCAACAACAGAATCAAGCGAGTCATCGTCACGCAAGCAAATTGCCGGCAAATCATCGCTTGCATCAGACATCGCTTCCCCAACAAGGACGACGACATCGCATCCAACGTCTCGCAAACTGCCGATAATTGTCCTGTGCTCAGCATGTGCACTCTCGCCAAGTTCAAGCATATCGCCAAGAACTAACACCTTTCGTTTTGCTTCCATATTGCGAAAAAATCTCAATGCCGCTTGCATGGATGCTGGGTTCGCGTTGTAAGAGTCATCCAAAAAAGTGACCCCACGGACTTTAACCTTCTGTAGCCGTCCCGCGGGCGGATGTGCCTCTGTTGCTTTTTCAAGTAATGCCTTTATTGTTTGAGATGGTAGTGAGCGTGAGACTGCGACAATTGCGAGCGCTGCATTATGCGCGTTATGCTCCCCAAGAAGACCGAGTGTTCTTTTGCAGCCATCTATTGAAATCGTTGCAAAACCATGTGCGTCAACACCGGTTTCAATGTGAACATCTGCATGTTCCGAAGGGCCCACGGTGACTGTACTTGCAGCAATATTCATTCCAGCTATGTCAATCGTGTCAGGCACAACAACAATTCCATTTTGAGGAACCGCTTGAAGAAGCTTTACTTTTTCTTGAAGCACGGTTTCCATATTGTTAAACCCTGCAAGGTGCGCTTTGTCAATCGAAGTTAGAATTGCAACATCTGGTTGAACGAGTTTAGCAAGTGGAGCAATTTCCCCAACGTCATTCGCCCCAACTTCTGCTACA
>CAZURP010000234.1:0-2405 GCA_964623715.1 uncultured Isosphaeraceae bacterium
CGGAAGGTTCGTGTAGATCACGTTGGAAGAAGTAACAATAAAATATTTGGGGAGACTGCATTGATTCCAACCAACCGTCTTGTGAAGCTTGGTTTGGTGGTTGGATGGGAGAAGGCACAAGTTGTGCCGATTTTTCATGTGACTTCGAAGTCATTGGTGCTTGTTGTTTTGCAAATGAGTGCGCTGAACTTTCTGAGCCAGAATGTCTCGGTGGTGGAGGCGATTGGATCGGCGAAAATACAATCTGTAGTGCAGATGTTTGTCGTGATGGTTCTGGGGAGGGCGCTTGTTGTATAGGCGCTGATTGCCATATGTTGACGTTGGATCATTGCACGCAAGAAGGCGGCATTTGGCACGGCATAAGTTGCGAAAAAACCGAATGCGATGACATTACAGTTGGCGCGTGTTGTTTTGAAAATGAGTGCGTTATGGCTAGTATGGAAGAATGTTCAATGGGTAACGGGTTTTGGATTGGCGGCAGTTGTGCTGATGTGCAATGCACGGGAAGCGAAATTGGTGCGTGCTGTGTTGGCGATATGTGCTTCGATTTGACCGAAAAACATTGTTTCAGCGAAGGTGGCATGTGGTTCCCTAGTGGTTGTGATGCAATTGAATGTTCAGTCAACGAAACAGGCGCTTGCTGCATCGAAGGGTACTGTGAAGAAGTTACCGAAATGCTATGCAGTAAAGTGGGCGGTGAATTCTTTGGAGTTGGTTCTCATTGTGACCCTGCGCTTTGTGGGCAACCAGAAAATGGTGCGTGCTGTATCGACTTAGCGTGCATCATGATGACTGAACTGCACTGTTTTGATGAGGGAGGTCATTGGCAAGGTGCCGGAACTCATTGCGAGGCTATCGAATGTGGCGGCGAGCCTGTTGAAGGCTCTTGCTGTATAAATGGTGGTTGCTTGATGCTCTTTGAGGACGACTGTCTTTCTGTGTCAGGTTTGTTCCAAGCAAATTCCCATTGCGAAATGACAGAATGCCCAGCCTCTTGCGATGGAGATGTCAACGGCGATGGCATCGTCAACGTTGCGGATGTTTTGCTAGTCATTGCAGCTTGGGGAAGTTGTATGTAAGCCCAGTTGAATAATTGTTTACTGAGAAAGGCGTAGAAGGAGTTCCTTCTGCGCCTTTCTTGTATGATTCCAAGCATGGCAAAGTCGGTACCAACTCATATCGCGATTATTATGGACGGCAATGGTCGCTGGGCAGAATCGCGTGGCTTGCCACGAAGCAGTGGGCATGAAGCTGGCGCTCTCTCTGTCAAGAAAGTTGTTGAGCGATGCGGAGAACTAGGAGTCAACTACTTGACGCTCTATTCTTTTTCAACAGAAAATTGGGCTCGTCCCCAGGAAGAAATTGATGCGTTGATGGGGTTGCTTGTGCAAAAACTTGTTTCAGAAGTTCCTGAGTTACTTGAGAAGGGGGTAACACTGCGACACTACGGACGGCGTGATCGATTTGCTCCTGAAGTTTTGCAAGCACTCGATGAGGCGATCGAGGCAACAGCACAAGGCAGGCGTCTTACGCTCGGTCTTGCCCTTGATTATTCAGGAAGAAGCGAATTGCTGCACGCGATGCGCCAAATGAGAGAGGATGATGTCGAAGTAACAGAAGAAAATCTAGAAGAACGCCTTTTCACAGCATGTATTCCAGACCCTGATTTGCTTATCCGCACTGCAGGTGAAATTCGCATTTCTAATTTTCTGTTGTGGCAAATTGCTTACAGCGAAATATACGTCACGCAACAGTGCTGGCCAGATTTTGATAGTGGTTCGCTCGACAAAGCGATAGAAGAGTTTGCCTCTCGCAGGCGAACCTTCGGCACGCTCACGTAACTCTCATAGATAAACGACCCGCGGGATTGTTAAATGGACCGGTAGATAAACGACCCGCGGGATTGTTACATAGTGGATGATTAGATGACGGTTTGTGAACGCTTCGGGCCAACACTGACTATAGAAATCGGTAAGCTAAGGTATTCGGAGATAAAATCTAAGTACGCTTTTGCGTTTTGAGGAAGATCTTCCGGGGAAGTAATATGATCGATTTCTTCTGGCCAGCCTTGCAACGTTTCGTAGATGGGTTTGGCACCCTTAAGTAAACGTGCATCAGGAATGAATCGTTCGCTACGCGAACCGTCCTCTAATTCGTACGCGACACAAATTTTGAGTTCATCAAAACCGCTTAAGACATCAAGCAACATACAAGCGACTGACGTAGTGCCACATATCATGGCAGAGTACCTTACAGCAACGAGGTCAAGCCACCCACAACGGCGAGGCCTGCCCGTGGTTGTGCCGTATTCGTTCCCGCGGTCTCGGATTTGTTCACCAATTTCGCCAAGTTCTTCGCTTGGGAATGGACCACCACCAACACGAGGCGAGTACGCCTTCATAATT
>CAZURP010000235.1:0-2377 GCA_964623715.1 uncultured Isosphaeraceae bacterium
ACTGACGACATAGTGTCAGGGTCAGTAAAGTTTGTGCAGGGTTTTGTTGGTTAAGTAGTTGACTCGATTTCGGGGGACGGTATAATGAAAGTGCATGATGAGTGGAGCCGATGCTCCCACCAACCTGCCCCCTCGGAAGAAACTCAACACGTTTTTGTTCCTTCCAATCCTAAGGCAAGGTGGTTCTGGAACTTTCACTTGTACAAGTTGAAAACTAGCCCAGCATGTGGTCAATGGTGACTTTTGTCACTTGGAACAACTAAGTTAGGATCAGCAACATGACTGAAATACAGAAACTCGGCGGAAGGTTTTATGGCGATAACAAAGAAAAAACATGTATGGATTGCGGCTTCACGGGGAACTGGAAAGAGTTCTCACCCCACGATGGCAAACTCACTCCATCTCTTTGCGAAACGTGCTCTAAAAAAAGAACTACACGTAGCAGCGCTCGTCTTAAAAAAGAAGACCTTCGTGATATTGACAACTTGGATAGATTCCTTCAAGGCTTTCGAGGCAATGGACCATTTAATTCGTTCTTCAATGCAATGCTCGGAGGACATTTCCGCAAGTGGATCGAGAGAATGGAATCGTACGGGAAGTTTAACCTTCATATTGCTGCAAAAATGTTACGAGACCATTACTGGAAAGCAAACGCGCACCGCCGAAAATATTGGCTTGTGTTTCATGACAATCTTGCAATCAATGAAGCGTTTCATCCAGTACGCCGTTTCAAACATCCGTTTATTGAACGCAACGGTCGAAAAAGTCCTCGGCATAAATACATCAAAGCAGGCGATACTGTTTTTCTTTGGACTGGCTCGCAACTTGAACAAACTGTTGCTATTCGAGCGGCAACTTGGATGCCGGAACTTGGGGTCGAACTGCCTGTGTCCATTCCAAAAAACATTGAACGAGATTACCGGCTTGATGTATACGCGACAAGTGAAGTTATTACCGTTCCAAATAGTGAACTTAACCACATCGCCACCAGCACAAAATGTACGTTGCTCAGCAATTGTGTTGCCGAACAACTTGAATCCCTGTTTCGAAAAAATGAATAACCGAAAGGAGACATTATGAATGAACAAATGAAACTAGACTTTGCAAACATACAATACTTGGATTGGTACGTGCAAGGATATCGAGGGAATGAACCGGGAGGAACATTCAGCAGCCACGTTTGCAAGTCGCTGCGGCACTGGATCGAACGCATGAAAGAATGCCCTAATCCTTCTGGGTATTTTGACACAACGCCAGCCGTAAAAATGCTTCGCAGTCACTTCCTTGCAAACCCTCCTGAGGATCGTAATTATTGGTTGGTTCTAGCTATGGAACTTGAGGGCAATAACGAACATCACCCACTTCGCCGATTGTATCACCCAAAAACTGAAACTAAAATCAAAGCGGGCGATATCGTATTCCTATACTCTCTTGATAAGATTGAAAAGACGATTGCCCTACGCCCCGCTGACCAGCTACCAAAACTAGGCGTAGAGTTTCCTCATCGAGTTCCAGAAGATTTCAAGTTACAACGATGTCTCGATGTTTGTACGATTGATTATAAAATTTCAGTAACAGCTGACCGTGTTGCGCATGCACTTCCAAATGGGTTTGAGGACATGCCAAAACTGAAGAAATGCACGCAAATTTCAATTGAGACGTGTGGACAGCTAGACCAGTTGTTTATCGAGAATAATGCGAAGCAAAAAGACAAGGGCTTACTCTCGCACGAAACATGGAACGATTACGTTGGCAAAGAAATTTACATTTCATCTGATGTTGGCGACTCTGGTTTTTCCGGAAAACTCGTTCGTTTCGATGACGACAACTTGTACGTCGAAAAGAAGGGAACAAATAAAATCCAAACAATCAGCCGTGCGTATGGGTATGGCGATTGGTTCATGGAAGATTGGTAAATAAGCGCAAGAAAAAAGGCAACTCTTTCGAGAGTTGTTTTTATTCGAGGTAAAATGTTCGTTTCTACACACTCCATGGAAGGGATGAAATATGCACAAGGGAGAACAGCAAAATGAGCAATTACCAACAATACAAACTGGGATAGTACCCAGGGACGGACTGTTTTCTGAAATAAAGGGGTTATCGAAGACGCTCGCTCAGCGGTCGCCACCACAGTCAATACAGGGCTCACGATGCTGTACTGGAATGTAGGCAAGCGAATACGAGAGGAAATCCTAAAGAATGAGCGGGCTGAATATGGAAAACATGTCATTCAATCGTTAAGTTCGAAATTGACAGCAGAATACGGTAGAGGATGGAGTCCTCGAAACATCAACTCGATGATCCAATTCTCAGAAATATTGCCTGATAACCGAATTTTGCAGGCAGTGACTGCAAAATTGACATGGACGCATATAAC
>CAZURP010000236.1:0-2367 GCA_964623715.1 uncultured Isosphaeraceae bacterium
CTTGTAACCACGTTGGGCTTGCGTATTCCATGGGCTATGACATGTTGCCGTGGGATAACTCGCAAACCAAAAAACAGCTGCTCGAGCAAGCACATTCGGGTAGGTGGAAAATGGTGCTCTATCATGAGCCTGATGCACCCGTTGTCACGGTGACAAAGGACGATCGGAGCCGGTTTGGCTTAGAACCAGTTAGTGCGTTTGTAAGAAGTTGATCACCACGCTCGCAACGTGACGAATTTGATCTTCAGTCAGCTCGGGGTAAATTGGCAAGGCGAGGGTTTCTAAAGCAGCGGCTTCTGTGTGAGGAAGTTCGCCTTCCTTACAACCAAGACCCTCAAAGCATTCTTGCATGTGTAGTGGTACTGGGTAATAAATTTCAGTGCCAACATCATTTGCCTTCAATTCGTCACGAAGTGCATCTCGACATTCTTTGGGTACGCGGATGCAATATTGATTGTAAATATGACGTGCTGGCGCAGAGGGCTCAAGTGGTGTTCTCAGCTGAAAACCGCCGTTTGATAATGGGACATCAGACGTTTCTGCGCCTGCCCCGCCAAACAACTCGTTATACAAGCCCGCGTTTTTTTCGCGTCCTTCGTGCCAACTCTCAAGATAAGGGAGTTTGACGCGCAACACTGCTGCTTGAATTGCATCGAGTCGTGAGTTTACGCCCGCATACTTGTGATAATACTTTGGCTTGCTGCCATGCACACGTTGGATGCGAAGCAGGTCTGCAAGTTCATCATCATTTGTTGTAATGATGCCACCATCACCATATCCACCAAGGTTCTTGGAGGGGAAGAAACTAAAGCACCCCATCGTTCCCCGCGTTCCAACCATGATGCCCTTGTTATCTTTTGTGCCAATTGCTTGGGCTGCATCTTCAATGACTGGAACACCTAGTTCCTCGCCAAGTTCTAAAATGCCATCAAGGTCACATGATTGTCCGTACAGGTGTACTGGAATGATCGCCTTTAGATTACTGCTCGCAGCTGCACGTGTACGCATGTCGGTGGTGCAGATGTTATATGTCGTTGGATCAAGATCGACAAACACGGGTTTCGCGCCGAGACGGTAAATTGCTCCCGCTGTTGCGAAAAAAGTGTACGAAGGGCACAAGACTTCGTCGCCATGCCCAACTCCTACCGCCATTAGGGCTAGTAGAAGTGCGTCTGATCCCGAACCGCAACCAATTGCATGTTTCGCTCCGACGTATTCCGCGACCTCTTCTTCAAGTGCAGAAACGTTTGGGCCCATGATGAACCACTGGCTTTCGACAACTTCCGAGATTGCCGAAGCAATTTCTTCTCGCATAGTATCGTGTTGGGCTTTAAGATCTAGTAGTGGAACTGTTGTTGCAACGGTCATTGACAAATTTCCTCTGTTTGGGATTGCATTTCGTGTAAGGGTTGAAGAACGTTGTTTGTTTCTTGATATGTGTTACCACAACTTGCACATGTGTTGTTTGCAGGAAGCGTATCACCGCACCGACAAACCCATGCGTGACGTTTGGCCGGCACACCAATCATAAGTGCGTAATCTGGTACATCACGTGGAACGACTGCTCCTGCTGCGATGAATGCGAATCGGCCTATGGTTGATCCACAGACGATCGTGCAATTAGCGCCCATGCTTGCACCTTTTTTAACCAGCGTTTGTTGGTACTCACCACGGCGGACGATCTCGCTTCGCGGGTTAATCACGTTTGTGAATACCATTGATGGACCGCAGAACACATCGTCTTCAAGAATCACACCAGTATAGAGTGATACATTATTTTGAATTTTTACATTGTTACCGATTGTGACATCTGGAGAAACAACAACATTCTGCCCAATATTACAATTTTTACCAATTGAGCAATTGGGCATGATATGACTAAAGTGCCAAATGGATGTGCCTTCGCCTATTTCGCATGGTTCATCAACATATGCGGATTCATGCACTCGTACATTTGGAAAATTCTCTGAGTTAACTTGTGGCAACAACTGTCTCCCTAGAAACTACTTGGATTGTTGGGGTGATGTCACGCTTGCATATTACTGGCCTACCGCCATTGTCAAGTGATTCTTGTGCATCGTGCAAAATTGAAAGGACTCGTACGCCATTTTGGCCATCGGTTCTTGGTTGTGTTTGGTTTGCAACACAATCTGCAAAATGTTGGCATTCAATGTCGAGTGGCATTTCTTCTGAAAACTCAACGACAACACCATCGCCTTTAACAGGAACTGGCATGCCTTCGTCCCAATCCACATGTTGATCGTGCAATATTAATTCTTTAGTCATGTCGCAAAACGTTATCATTTTTTTGTCACCAATCACAACAAGTTTTTGTTCTTTGAAAGGATGTAGCCATGAAACAAAGAC
>CAZURP010000237.1:0-2043 GCA_964623715.1 uncultured Isosphaeraceae bacterium
ACGAAAAGTAACTGTGGGTTGTAAAGTGACTGTCACTTTGAAAAACGAAAAGTGATTGTGGGTAGTAGGTGTGTGAGTGAATTGTAAAAGGGCTCAGTTCGTAGTGAACTGAGCCCTTTGGGTGAATGGGTTATACACGCTAAGGCGTGGGGGGGTTTACGGCCGTGGGACTTGCGTCAAGCCGGTCTTCACAAGGATTTGGTCGTACATAATTGGGTACGCTGGTTGAGAACCACTACCTGGGAGATTCGTTACAGCAGTCGTTAATCGTAAGTGGTACTGCGTGGTATCTCGATCAATAAAGCGAGATGCGCTTTCGATAGTAAGGTCAACGTCTTCGGTGCCGTTTGCAACAACGGTTGTTGCCGACGCTTGTTCCCAGCTTCTTCGTCTGTAATCCCACATTTCACAACGTAGATAGAATTGATCTGGCTGGGTTTCTTCAAAGTTAATCTCGATAGTGAGTTCATTATTTGAAGGGAGCGTCGTTTCAAGTTCACCTGTGAGATAGATGTCAGTGACATTCCCTGGGGATGGGTACCTGACATACTCACCAGGAACTTCTGTTGGAATTGAGTAAGGCACGTTTGCACCTGTTGATACGCCCGACACGCCAAACAAGTTTCCGTCATCACCAGCTAAGGAATAAAGATTGCCTAAGAGGTAGGATCCTCGGAGGATAATCAACGATTCAATATTTGGAGTATCAAAAATAGGATCGTAGATAGCGTTGCGCATTGCTTCAAGTGGATCAACGAGTGAGCCCGTTCGCCAACCAGTATCAATTGGAGCACAGTTGTCCCAGTCGAGTGGATTTGGTGTGGGCAATTCGCAATCTGAACTATTGTCTTCAGAAGTGTAATCTTTAAATGGCATAATCGGGTTGCCTTCACGGTCAATCCCTTCATACCGACCACCTGCAATCAACTGACGCATGACAGTCGGTGACATTGGGACTTCGAACATTTGCCTAGTAAAGCCTTCAACAATTGTCACTGCGCCAGCAACTGTCGCTGCCGCCGCTCCCGTGTTATCGAAGTTGTTGGTGTATGCATACGCATGTACATCGTGTGCGTTTGTTGGGTCGTCGTACATGCACGTGCTGTAGCCTAAGAAGTTGTCTCTGTTGGGACCCTTACCGCATGATGTGACACCCATGCCCCAGCCAGAGGCAGTCACAGTTTCGTAACTACTCGAAGTTGAATAGTTTGACGCGGAGGAACCAGTACACCATCGTTTGTATGGTTCACCTGGGGAGACTGCTGTTGCAACGATTGCTCCTTGGTCGCCACCATCTGGTTCAATACTGCCAAGGTCAACCCCTTGGTTGCCAGCTGCGATAACGGTGCAGATACCTAAGTTGTTTGCAACCTCTAGGTAACCATTCATATCAGCTAAGTAGTTGAGGTTTGGCCAAGTTTCATTTGAGACGACTGATCGGTACGCTGCGCAGATGACATCGCCTGCGCCCAGAGTCGCCATTGCGTGAATCCAAGCAGTTTCTTGTCTGCCCGTTGGGTCTTGGACAGTTGCGAGCGGGAAGAAATACAACTCTGCATCTGGCACCATGCCGAGCACGCCGACGTTGTTTGCTAATCGTGTTTCAATTGATGCACCTGGCGCAGAGTTTGGTCCCCATTGTGCGCCAATAATGCCAAGAACACCCGTTCCATGATCAGCTGAGAACGGATACCACTGATTTGTGAGGTTCTCATCGAAAATCAAGTTCAGTGGGTCGTGCCCCGTGTCTTCACCTTCGAGAATGACGTGGGTAAGTTCTGCGTGAATACCACCCATGTCAATGCCGACATCGTTCGTTGGTGCTTGGAGGTGTGCTGACCAGTCCAGCACTGCAACTTTGACGTTGTTACCAAAGGCGCCGTTCACAATGTTGATATCTCCATCGTCGTCTGCCCATTTTTGCCCATAGCCATACGCGCCTTTATAGACATCGGATTGGCCAAAGCCGCCAGGGTTGCCAGGATCGGGGAATAAATCAAGTCCTTCGCCGCCCCAGTTAATGGTTCCGCCCGGGGAAAGAAC
>CAZURP010000237.1:2053-2322 GCA_964623715.1 uncultured Isosphaeraceae bacterium
GGAGGTGCTGAACCCTCAGAACAAACAGCCGTGCCACTGAACCCGCCAATTGGCCAAGGCATCAGTTGCTGTGCTTGAAGCACTTCGTTTGCAGTGAGCAGATTCACAGAGGAGGGAAGTGGTTTACGATTTTGGTACCGTGGGTCTAAGTTTGGAATCATATCGGGCGACATCCACGTGAGAAGACCGATCTCAGCAAAGTCTGGTCCAGTTGTTGGGCCAGGAACGACATGTGGAATCGAGGGCGAGCCCGCATACGAAGCGCACGC
>CAZURP010000238.1:0-378 GCA_964623715.1 uncultured Isosphaeraceae bacterium
TGGTGGTTTCGTCGGTGCTGTGACGCAAGGAACGCAAGCAATTCAACGACTCTGGTTTGAGCCCGTGATGGGGCCAGATCTTGATGGTTTTTGGCTTGAACCAGGCGCTGATTTGCTCTTTGGGCGTGGTTCCCAATGCGATATAAAACTGCCCGAGGCAACGATATCACGACAACACGGGCGGTTTGTATCGAACGAAGAAGGATGCTTCCTTATTGACCTCGGTAGCCGACTCGGCACGTTTGTCAATGAAGCGCAGTGCACCAGTGAAGCCAATACACCAATCACCACCGGCCATATGGTGCGCATTGGTCCTTGGATTTTTAGAACAAGCGTTCGCAAAGGGTCTAAGCGTGAAAGCACTTTCCGCCAAACAGT
>CAZURP010000238.1:388-2320 GCA_964623715.1 uncultured Isosphaeraceae bacterium
GGCGATTGGGGGCGCTTTGGTCCTTGTATTTTTACAACACGCGGTCCAAACGGCGCGCCCGAATCAAGCCAACCCACCCACGACTCCGTCGAAGTAGAAGCTCGCGTTCAGCGCATGACGCGAAACGACCTCGGTCACTTAGCGCAACACCGCCTCACATTACTTATAGAATGTTCAGCAGACATTAACAAAGCAACAAACTTGAAAGAACTCGGTGAACTCGTTGTCAAATCGGCTATTGGTGGCACGGGCTTTCAGCGAGCGGCAATGCTCATGCCCGTGGATGAAAATGGCGAGATACAAGTCGTCGGTTTCCTTGACGGTGACTCCCGGGATGCAACTGGAACAACCTTCAGTCGATCGTTGCTCGAAGGGGCATCGAAGGGGGACGTCGCCTGCTTGCTCTCAGGCCAGACAGCAGGTTTTGGAGAATCCATTGCAGACTTAAATATTCACTCAGCGATTTGCAGTGCAATTATGGTGGATGAAAAACTTGTCGCATACTTGTACCTCGATGCTCGCGAACAAGAACAACAAATCCAACCAGACGCCGCTGGTTTCTGCCAAGCACTCTGCCAAATGGCAGGGCTTGCGTACGCAAACTTACGCCGCCTTGAAAATCAAATTGAACAAGCTCGGCTTGAACAGGATCTCTCAGCAGCAAGAGAAGCGCAACAACTGTTGATTCCCACAAATGTCAGCGCAGGAGAAGTTTTTGGTTGGGGCCGAATCTTCCGCCCTGGTAAAGAAGCATCGGGTGACTTGCTTGACATTATTCCGTTGTCCGATACTCGATTGGCACTCATTGTTGGAGATGTGAGCGGCAAAGGAGCTGGTGCCGCAATATTGATGTCCTCAGCGCAAGCATTTTTGCACGCGCGCATTCGAATGGGATGTTCACCAGAAGATGCTGTGACTGCGGTAAATAAATTTGTCGCGAAGCGATCTGCGATGAACCGATTCTTGACGCTTTGGGTCGGGATTTTTGACGCTGAAATGAAAGAGCTCACGTACGTCGATGCTGGGCACGGTCACTGGGCAATCCGAAGGGCCGACGGCAAAGCGGAAGCACCACCGACGCCCGATGGTTTCTTGATTGGGATTGATGCAAATTCAGAATACAGAAATGCTACGCTTCTTGTTGAACCCGGGGACCGAATTATTATTTTCAGCGACGGCATTCCCGAACAACAAGATTATTCTTCTGAACAGTATGGGGTTGACCGCGTCTACGAACTTGTGGCTGAATCGCCATCAGCAGAAGAAGATGTCCAGCGGTTGCTCGATGCTGTTATGAAGTGGGGTAACACCTCGGATTTGGACGACGATACGACAATTGTCTCCCTCGGTCTCGTGTAAACACCACTGTATTGGTGGTACAATTCGTCCCCTATGAACAGATTAACTCAATTTTACGGCACAGCGGTCGGCAAAAAATTCGTCGTTGCGCTTACCGGCATAATGATGGCTGGTTTCTTGGTCATGCATATGATTGGCAACTTGAAAGCATTCGCAGGGCAAGAAAAGCTAGACCACTACGCCGCATATTTACGCGACATTGGACAGGATATGTTCGGCCACGAAACAGTGCTTTGGATTGCACGAATCGGTTTGATTGTCGCTGTTCTTGCGCACATCATCACCATAGTCTTACTCACAAAACAAAATCGTAAAGCGCGTCCAATCAAATACCACGTAAAGAAATCATTCGCTGCAACTTTTCCAGCACGGATGATGGCAGTTTCTGGTTTGCTCCTTTTGATTTTCATCATCGTGCACTTAGCACAATTTACGTTTGGTTCTTGGCTCTCAACGCCATTTCAAGAGGGTCGAGTCTACGCTAATATTTCGCAGGCTTTTGAAGCTGGTTGGCTCCCGTGGTTCTATGTGTTCATGATGTTCATCGTATGTATGCACTTGTACCACGGGCTT
>CAZURP010000239.1:0-2304 GCA_964623715.1 uncultured Isosphaeraceae bacterium
GTCGAGAAGTCCGAGTTGGAAGATGTGAAATCACATTTCACTGCACTCCAAAAACAATGATTAAGGAACGGGCGGCAAGGCGCAAAGCCCGCGACCAACAGTGAAAGCGCTAAAAACGATTGGGTGGGGACTGTATCTTTCGTGCAGCTGGACGTGGTGCATCGGCATGTTCTTACCGGTAATTCTCATGCACCGATACGGCTGGCTCGGTTTTATCATTTTCTCAGTCCCGAATGTCCTTGGATGTGCCGCGTTTGGATACGTTGTAAGAACTCCAGAACGCTCGCGCGAACTCGTTGAAAAATACAAGACGGCGATTTCACTTTTCGCAATTGTCACAATCGCATTCCACGCGTTCTTTATCGCGATGCTCTCGCTCGTGTATTTGAATGACTACGCGTTTTTAGTTTCTGCATGGTTACCGTTCTGCATTCTTGCCCTTGGTGCTTGCCTCGTTTTTTTACCCACAAAAGTTTGGCCGGTTCTTGCAGCTTTCGTCTGGTTGTTTTCGGTTATCGCTGGAGTTTCACTCTTCCCATTCAACGAAGTTCCATCTGGAACACTTCCATGGCAAGATGCTATTTGGCTGTTGCCTATCACAACATTCGGCTTCTTCTTATGTCCATACCTTGACCCAACGTTTCACCGAGCATTGCAACAATCGCCAAGTAAACACTCGTTTGGTGTGTTTGGTGTTACGTTCTTAGCCATGATTGGCATTACAACTGCGTATGTAGAAATCGGCCCTCCTGGAAACGTGACGACTATGTTTACTTTGGGACTGCTTTTGGGTTTGCATTTCGCGCTGCAATCTATCTTTACGATTGGAGCACATTTTAAAGAAGGCCTCCGCAACGAAGTCGGCATGCGAAGACCTGTTTTCATCGCCTTAACAGCGTTCGCTTGCTTATTCGCAGTCGCAATTGCACACCGCAAAGGCGGTGTTTCACCATCAGGCAACTGGTTCCCAGAGTGGCAAGAAGATTACTTACGGTTCTTCGTTTTCTACGGCTTGGTCTTTCCGGGTATCGTTGCAATTTTCATGTTCACGGGAAAAAAGTTTACGCCAATGCGCGTTTCACTCTTTGCACTTGTTGCGCTGTTCATGTTGCCTCTACTAGAAATTGGCTACATCGGCGACCAAGCATGGCTTACTGTTTTACCAGTTATCGCCTTGCTCACCTGGTCGTTCGCTGATCGGCGATCAACAACCTAAAACTTACATACATTTGTTCGTCAGGAATTCCTATTTCTTTCCACAACACTTCTTGTACTTTTTACCACTACCGCATGGGCACGGCTCATTACGCCCTACGGTCATCGTTCCGCCGCCCTCTTTTGATTGAGCGGCTTCAGACGCGGCTCGCGTTGAATGCTCTGCCGCTTTAGGGCGTGGCATTTGCTTCGGTTTTTGTTGTTGGGATTGTGGTTGTTGCGCTGATTTTTGTTGTTGCGCTGCTTGTTGCTGTTGTTGTGCCTGCGATACTTGTCCGCCTTGGTTGCCTTGTTGTTGATTTGGTTGTTGAGGCATATTCACTTGCATCCTTGCCTTAAAGACCAAATCACTTACGCGGTCTTGGATATGCTCAAACATCTCTTCAAACAACTGTGCACCTTCACGCTTGTATTCAATGCGCGGATCAAGTTGGCTGAACGATCTAAAACCGATCGACTCTTTCGCTTGGTCCATTTGATACAAATGATCTTTCCAAACACCATCGAATATTTGCAAAAGAACGCTCCGCTCAAGTTGCGCGAGTTCTGCACGTTGTATTTGTTTAATCTTCTCGGTTGCAACTGCAAGTGGCTCCTCTATTGCCTGCTCTTTCTCTTTCTCCGTTAATCCAAACTGCAAGTTTTCTCGAAGCCATGCATCTATGTCACCGTTGCTCTCGTCAACAATTCTCTGTGATCGGCGCTCGAACCGTTCATCGTCCCAGCGGTTTGCTTCCTCAAGAAGGAACTTCTTCAAATCCTCTGGATTATTCGACGGAAGTGACTGAGGAGTCCAGTCGAGTTCGTATTTTACTTTCACCCAGTTACAAAATGCTTCAACTGCTTTTGCTGGGTCTTGTTGCATTCGTACACCAGTCATTTCAATCATGAACTCAATTGGGTATTCACGTTCGCGTTTCGCATAGACCTCCATCGCTTTAGCCATGACAAGGTCCACTGCTTCATCCGACTCGAGATCGTCAAAATCACTCGCCACGCAAGGAATTTCAAACTTCGCTTTCGCCCAAGTTGCTAATTCTTCTTGCGCATGGGAAGGCACAAGATATGGATCCAATGGAGCCAAATCAA
>CAZURP010000240.1:0-638 GCA_964623715.1 uncultured Isosphaeraceae bacterium
AATTTCGTCACTGCAAAACGCGATGATTTGCACGACCTCATACGATTACTACAAACAAACAGGCACTGAAAAGATCTATAAAAATCTACTCGAAGCGAGCGGATCAATGCGGGGGTGGAGTGATTGTTACGCGTACATGCTCCTTTGCACAGGACGAATTGACGCAGTCGTCGAACCCCTGCTCTTTCCATGGGACATAATTCCATGGCTCCCGATTATCAAAGAAGCAGGTGGTCGATTTACGGAAATTGCACGAGGGGGAATCGCATCAAACGAAACCTTGCACGATTCTCTTTGTCATGCTTTATCATGCACTACATGACTACATTACCAATTGAAGAAACTATTCAAGCACTCGGCGGGTGCGAACGCGCAATCGCGGGTGTACACCGAGTCGCAAACCGATGGCACGAATCCGACGGCGATGGTGAAACCTTTAAAACATTCTGTGAAGAAAGTTTTGTTGCGAGTGACGAAGACAGGGCGCGTTTACTTGACCGGTACGAAAGTGCGATGGGATCTATCGGCGGGCACTTGTACGAGATTGGAAGGCACCTTCGAAGGTGGACTGATTTACGTGGTGACGAAATGCCAGCTGTTGATAATGCCATGGCGATGTTTGACCCATGTCCTGATTT
>CAZURP010000240.1:648-2303 GCA_964623715.1 uncultured Isosphaeraceae bacterium
AGATGTTATCCTGGAAATAGCCCATGATCTCTATGATCAGTTTTACAAACAAAAGATAGCTTTTATTGCGTTACTCAATTTTGCTCGGCCAGACCTCGAAACCATGCTGAGTAATGGTAAAGATTGGTCAACAGGCGAATGGGCAGAAGCTCGAATCGGAAGGGCATTTGGCCCACGAGTTCCTGCAGCAGTGAACGACCGTGCACGCGAACTTGAACACGAAGCGGATATGTTTGTGAGTGAATTCCATGTGCCTGTTGGCTGCATGGTTGACGTAAACGGTAAGGCTTGGTTTGAAAAAGAGAGAAAACTTATTGCGCATTGGTTAATTCGAGAAGAAATCAAAGCTGGGTACACACAAGAAGGTGGACTCGAAAAACAACGCGCACTCTCATGGGTCATGGGTCGCCACATCGACGGCACACTTCCAAAACAGATCATGGATGAATCGTGCACGGGGAAATGGAATCCGCAAGCCAATACCATCGACGGTGGTGATGCGGGCGAGTTGCTTGGACCAATCCGTTACGAACAGTTAAACACACAACGATCTGTTGCCGTTGATTACGACAAATACTACGACGAACACCCAACAGCTATCGCTCGAAAATTTGATTTGGAACGAGAAATCCCTGAAGAAACTGTTGAGCAACTCATGATTGATTTACTCGAAGCGCCTGTACGAAAAGATATTGCGCAGTACATGTCAGACAAGCTAGGCAGGCCACTTGAAGCGTTTGACATTTACCTTGAAGACATCAGCGAAGGCGCAAGCTCTGCAGAGCTCGATGAAAAAGTGACCGCGATGTTCAAAGACGAAATTGAGTTCCAAACAAAAATTCCTGATGTATTGCGAAACCTTGGATACACCAATGAAGACGCTGAGTTCCTTGGCACTCGTGTGAATGTTGAAATTGCACGTGGTGCTGGGCATGCAATGCGCCCAGGCATACCTGAATATAACGCTTGGCTCCGAACAAACCGGTTGGACGACCGGCTTGGCTGGGATGGTTTTGATACTGCGATGCACGAGCTTGGGCACAACCTTGAACAGCTCATTTCAACACACTTTGTGCCACGGCCACTTCTTCGTAACGTTCCAAACACAGCGTGTACTGAAGCATTCGCGTTTTTGTACCAGAACAAAGCAAAAGAGGTGGTCGGGCTCCCAGAAGATGATGAGGCGAAAGCATTCGCTCTTGCATCAGTTGAGGGCTTATTAGCGGCATGCCAAATTGCAGGTCCCTCGCTTGTCGAACTGTACACTTGGCGATGGCTATACCAAAACCCAGAAGCAACCGATGAACAACTTCGAGACCAAATGCTCTCTACTGCCGAAGATGTTTGGAACAAATACTTCAAAGAATATTTTGGAGATGACCCGTACCACATTCTCGCCGCATACCAACACATGATTGGGTACCCACTGTACTTGCCAGATTACACTATTGGACACGTCATTAGTCATCAAATCAAATCGCACATGCGTGGTAAAGATTTAGCGACCGAAACGAAACGGATTTGTTCCATCGGACGGTTGACTCCAGATCAGTGGATGAAGAATGCAGTGGGCAGTGGCATTTCAGCACAACAACTCATTGACGACGCCACCACCGGCCTTACCCATATTTAATCTACCCGCGGTAGATAAACGA
>CAZURP010000241.1:0-2288 GCA_964623715.1 uncultured Isosphaeraceae bacterium
CCCAATTGCAGACGTTCTCACGGCGGAAGGTCTAGATGAAGATTACCAAACTCGATTTGTAACGAGGCACGAAGTTACTATGCCTCTGGATTTTGGGAATATCCACTTTACGCCCTTTGCTAGTATGCAAATGAACTGGAACCTAGAGGACGAGAATGCAGGCGCAACGCAAGATGCAGATTATTGGTACCGAACAATTGGATTTAGGGCGTCAACACAGATCAACAGAATCTACAATAATGTTGACAACGAGTTACTTGATTTGCATCGCCTTCGCCATGTCATCGAGCCTTACTTAACTGTGTGGAATGGTGAGAGTGACCTCGATGACATCACGACTATCGAACAGTACGATGCGTCGCTTGACAACCTTTCAACCGGAACTGCTGTGTATCTCGGCATGAAGAACAAGTTGCAAACGTGGCGAGGTGGACCAGGCCGGTGGTACCAAGTCGACTGGCTTACAATTGACACCGCGCTACTGTTTGCGAGTAACGACGCAACGCAGCGATATGACACTCCACAGTTCTTCGATTGGCGACCAGAATATTCCTCTCTTGAAGACGCCGCTATCGTGAAAGCGAAATGGCAGTACAGCGATGGAATTGCATTCATTGGCAACGGAACTTGGGAACTCGATGGAGGCACGCTTGCTCGTGGTTCGATTGGTGCAGAACTCGACCACGGACGTGATGTAAAAACGTACCTTGAATACCGAGAAATCGGAAATGCTAACGAACAGTTCCTCACTCTTGGGATGCAGTACAAACTCAGCAAACGGTACTCTATGAAATTTACACCCACATGGAATTTTAATACGGACGACATGCAATCATTACGATTTACGGCAACTCGGCACTACCCCGAGTTCGACCTCACTGCGCAGATAACGCAGAACCAAATACAAGACGAAACCACCTACGGTCTTCGTTTCAAACTCCTCAAGTTCTAAATTAATCTACTCGCGGTAGATTAATTTAGGTTCGAGGAGGTAAAAAGCGCTTCAAGTTGCGCGACACTAAGTGTCGAGGGCCTTGCATCCGGAGAAACACCCTCGGGTAACACCGACTGCCTTCCAAGAATAGAGCCCAATTGTTTTCTTCGTTTTGCAAAAAGTGATGTTACAAATTTCGCAAATTCTACAGAATCAGAAGCATTATTGTGGTTCTTAGGGCTGACACGCACGCACGCACTTGTGATTTTAGGTTGTGGCCAGAAGCACGTATTCGGAGCTTTTGTAATTAGTGAAACATCCGCCAATCGTTGTACGAGAATCGAGAGCACCCCCCAATTTTCTGAATCAACTTCTGCAAGCAATCGCTGAGCGACTTCATACTGGATGGTGACATATTGCCCAAGGCAATTTGTGTGGTTCGTGAGCAATTCCACCATCAAGGGGCTCGCAATTTGGTACGGCAAATTAGCCACAAGCTTCCACTGCCTGTCCCCAAGCGCTTCGACAACTGCAGGATTCAGTTTTTTTTTCGTCAGGCAGTCGCCGTGAATAAGTGTGATGGCATCGCCAAGTCGATCGGTCAATAGTTCCGTTAAACCACGATCAAGTTCGCAAGCAATAACCTCGCAACCTCGATCTAGCAACGTCTCAGTAAGCGTGCCAGTTCCCGGACCAATTTCCAAAACCAAATCGCCCGTATGCACACAGGATGCATCGACAAGTTTGTTCAAAATATTATGGTCATGCAAAAAATTCTGACCAAGCCGATGCAAGGGCGAGAGCCCGTACGCTTGGAGCATCGTTCGAATTTCACTCAACTTCTGCAGGGGTTACGCCTTCCCGAGATACTCGCCGCTCTCGGTATTTATTTTCACGACTTGCCCAACCCCAATAAATGGAGGGACACGCACTCGCGCGCCTGTTTCAACAGTCGCCTCTTTGAGTTGGTTTGTTGCAGTTGCCGCTTTGGGTTGGTCAGTCGTATCTGTAATTTCCAATTCTACCGACGCGGGCAATTCTATTCCCAGAGGGTTCCCATCGAACATTTGTACTTGTACTTCAAGCCCATCTTTGAGCCACTGGCTTTGCTCTTTTTCAATAGTTTCGCTATCTATTGGTCTTTTTCTTAATGATATAATTATTGATTTAGCAATTTTATCTCGATCAAAAGGTTCTTTATGACCATTATTTTTTACTACAGTTAATTCTCTAAATTGAACTCTTTCAAAAGTTGTAAAACGTTCTTTTCTTTCACAACCACAAACTCTTCTTCTTCTAATGGCTGCTCCATCTTCAGTAGGTCTCGAGTCTACTACTGATGTATCTTTTTCTC
>CAZURP010000242.1:0-2273 GCA_964623715.1 uncultured Isosphaeraceae bacterium
ATAGTTGGCATAGAGTTTTTGTAACTTTATTTTTTGAAAAGATTCGACTGCGTTGGGATAACCGGAGCTTCGTCCTGCAAATCGGAAACTTCGCGGGAGAGGGCGTCTAGGTCTTGAAAGTTGAAGTATTCACTTGCGTATCGTATGTAGACGATGGGGTCGATGCCTTTGAGTTGGAGCGCGACGCGTATACCTATCTCTTTTGACTTGACTTCGCGTTCAAACAATTGCATGAGTTCTTCTTCCACGTCACGAACGAGGGCTATTTTCTGTTCCTCGGGAATCGGACGTTTGCCACATGCTGCTTGCAGTCCTTTGAGAACTTTTTCAGGATCGAATGGCGTTCGTGTACCATCCCGCTTCACGACCATTAATCTTGATGTTTTTTCAACACGCTCGAAAGTGGTGAACCTTCGATTGCATTTCTGGCATTCTCTACGTCGCCGAATCGATTTTCCGCCATCAGAAGCGCGGCTATCGATGACTTTGTCTTCGTCTCGTTCGCAGTATGGACACAACATCTTGTACCCATTGTACGCAAATTAAGTATCCCTGGGATATTTAATTTTCAGCTGGGGCGATTGCTTCTCGAGATTCCGCTTCGAGGTAGAGAATTCGATCGCAAGAGACACATTTGACGACGGCATCGCTGTTGCCGAGCATCGTCGTAATCGAATCAAGCGGAAGGTGCAAACTGCAGGAAGTGCATGAGTACTCTCGCCTTTTGAGATCGATGATTTCAATGGCCGCCATTGCTTCGCCCTCGTAATCATCCGCAAGCGAATCGAATTCTTCGAGCGTGGCTTCTGGAATGACCGCTGCAGCAGTATTGCGTTCTTTTTCAAGTTCGGCAAGTTGTTCTGCAATTTCCGACTCGCGTACTTTAAGTTCTTTTGAGGCAACTTTCCGGACTTTTTCTCGTTCGTCAATTCGTTGCGCAATATCAGTTGCGGTTTGTTCGAGTTCTTCGAGGGAACACATTTCGGTAAGTTCTTGGTCTTCAAATGCTTTGCGGTGTTCTTTAATTGTGTTCACTTCGGCGAGCAGCGCAGAATACTGTTTGTCGTTGACGGCAGTTTTGAGTTCGTCACGAAGATGTTCAATGCGGGCATCGATGGCACCGATTTCAGTTTCGATGTTCGCGACGTTTGCTTTTCGTTGTTTCGTCTGTGTCTCGTTTTCGGATTGCTCTAGAGTGAGCGCATCCATTTGTTTCGCTTGGACGTTGAGGTAGATTTGAGCAGATTCAACACGGCTTCGCAAACTGCGAACTTGTCGGTCTACTTTGTACAGTGTAAGCAAGTTGTCAATTAAGGGCATAGCGTCTAATTCTATCAGAGTATCCACTGCTAGGGGAGTAACCAATATGCAGCGGCACTCACAAGGAGCAAAGAATCGAGCACATCGAGGATGCCGCCGAGCCCAGGCAACACGGATGAAGCATCTTTTACGCCACTATCTCGCTTGAAGACGCTGATGACGAGATCGCCCATTTGACCGAGCGCTCCGAAGAGAATTCCTAAAAATGCAGCAAATCCATAGGTAATAGTAGGCTCACTGGGTAGATAGTGGTTGTTTAATGCTGCGAGACAGATGGCAGTGAGTGCTGCAGTTGCGAGCCCGCCAAGCAAACCCTCCCATGTTTTTGCGGGACTAATCCATGGAATCATTTTGTGTTTACCAATGCTGCAGCCAACAAAGAATGCGCCGGTGTCACACATTTTGACTGTCGCAATTAAGCCCATAATCCACCAGGCACTATGGTCCCGTCTCAAAAGAAGTAAAAGCCCGAAACCCATCGCGACGTATGCAGCAGTCGCTACAGAGAACGTTGCGCCGCCAATGACTCCTCGTAAATCTTTTCCGCGGGAGAGGCAGACAATCGAAGCAAAGAAACTCGCGACCAGAATAGTTGCCATTATTGCAATGGCTTTGGTCGCTGGCATACTTGGAGGCATGAGGTAGATAGCAACAATCCATGCTTCCATCGAGAGTAGGAGCGTGGGAGTGCTGCAACGAATGTTTGCGTTATTTGCCATGGCGCCCAATTCAAGCGCGACAAGTGGCGCGGCGAGCATTGCGAGGATTGCAATCAATAACCCTGGCTGGAACGTAGTCCCACACTCGCACGAAATGCAACCGAGTTGTTCATCAAAATAGATAAGCGCTACGAGGGCAAGACTCAGAAGTGGACCTGTGATAAGTCGGTGTTTTAACATGTGTTGTTTTCTCCCCATGCTTCGTACCCACCTGCCACCGATTGGCATTTTGTA
>CAZURP010000243.1:0-2266 GCA_964623715.1 uncultured Isosphaeraceae bacterium
GACGACGCAATCACTGCACTAGCCGACTCAATCAAAACAGCGGGGCTCATGCAGCCAATTGTTGTACGAAGTACAAGTACGGCGGGGCAATACGAACTTGTAGCAGGAGAGCGGCGCTGGAGAGCTGCACAGATTGCGGGGTTGAAGCAATTGCCCTCAATTGTGAAAGAACTTGACGATAAAACGTCTGCCGAATGGGCACTGATTGAAAACTTGCAGCGGGAAGACTTGAACCCCATCGATAGAGCAGAAGCCTTCGATAGACTCGTTGTTGACTTCAATGCAACACAGAAGGAGATTGCATCGCAACTTGGAATCGACCGCTCTAGCGTTGCTAACTTCCTGCGCTTAAACGACTTAGAGCCTTCTGTCAAGGATGCGGTGCGAGATGGGCGACTCTCAATGGGTCATGCTAAGGTCATTCTTGGAATCCCAGACACATCAACGAGCAAGGCGATTGCCCGTCGATGTGCTCGCGAACAATGGTCTGTTCGAGAACTCGAGCGCCAACTCAAGAAGCAAAGTGGAACAAAATCCACAAGGATTCAGGCTGAACAAACTGCACTTGAAATGTATATGCAGAATCTTGCGGAGCAACTCGGTAATCACCTTGGGACGAAAACGACCATTTCGGTCGGAAAGAAGAAGGGCGCCGGGAAGCTCTCCATTGAGTTCTTTTCAAACGACCAATTTGAGGGTATTCTTGATGCGCTCAATTTTAAACCAAAATCATAAAAAACAAGAGGTTCACAAAATACTGGAGGGGAAAAGCACGATGACAGGGCATGCAACCAAACTTGCCCTGTCATTCTCAACTAGCAATTCCACCCCAAAGAACAGTTGCGAACGTTGAGAAATATGCTGCAAGACAATTTAGAAGGGTGCTCGCAAACTGGGCATTTGACTTACTCACCAAGGACCGTCCGATCCTCGAGGCCGCTGGGCATGAACACGGAAAGAGAGCGGCGTAAGTCAGAGTTTTTTGTTATCGGACTACTCTGTGCTTGTCCAAGTATTTCCGTCACGCTGGACTTCACGGTACAGCGTGTCACGTTCAACAGGGTTGTACCCAGCGTCCCGAATTGCTCTCTGTAAATCTTCGACCGTACATTCTTGGTGTGTGTTTTCTGTCGAAACTTTTGTAATGTCATACCAGACAACAGTGCCGTCAATGTCATTCGCGCCACACTGCAACATGTGTTGTGCCATGTGCAGTGTCTGCATAATCCAGAACGCCTTGATGTGTGGAACATTATCGAGCATCAATCGTGAAATTGCAATCGTTCGTAAATTTTCAACTCCACTTGGTCCAGGAAGATGTGAAAGTTCGCTAACGCCTGGAATAAATGGAAGAGGGATCATTGTTTGAAACTTTCCTTCGTCTTCATGTTGCGCAGAACGATCTTGCTCGTCTCGCAACAATAGCATGTGGTTGATTCGATCTTCTCGTGTTTCAACATGTCCATACAACATGGTTGCGTTTGAATTCAATCCAAGTTCGTGTGCACTCCGATGCACGTCCAACCATTTTTCACTTCCAATTTTTCCGCTAAATACTTCGTCGTGTACCCGGTCATCAAAAACCTCCGCGCCACCTCCAGGAAGTGAGCCAAGTCCATGTGCAATTAAATCCTTTAAAACACTGGAAATACCTGCAATTCCATTACGGCCACGTTTTGATATTCGTGCAAAGTGTACAATTTCAAATGCGGTGAATGCTTTAATGAGAATGTTCGCAGCAATCTCACGAATAACTCGTAGCATGTCTGTGTAATACTCAAACGGAAGCCAAGGATGAAGACCGCCAACAATATGTATTTCGGTTGCGCCCGATTCAAGCGCTTGCGTTGCTTCTTTTTCTATGTCCTCGAGGGAATGCTGGTACGCACCCTCTTGATCTTTCTTTCTATAGAAGTCGCAAAATTTACAACTCAATGCACATACATTTGAATAATTAACATGTCTGTTAATGTTGTAGTACGTCGTGTTGCCGTGTAAAGATTGGCGAACCGAATCCGCGAGCGAGCACACTGTCCATAAATCTGGAGTCTCATACAACAGCAAGCCGTCCTCTTTTGTGAGTCGCTCTTGTTGTTGCACTTTTTCGACAATCGATTCGAGCGATGCGTCCGTAACATTAATTGTTGCTGAGGGTGCCATTGAATCGTGCATGGTACTTCACTTCTGAACAAGAAAAGTAGTTGGTAATCTAGATAAATTGTTCGGATTGGCAAGGCGCGTTTGTGGCATTAGCTCGTCTAAAGCG
>CAZURP010000244.1:0-2231 GCA_964623715.1 uncultured Isosphaeraceae bacterium
CGCGCGAGAGAACTATTTCTTGTTCACTTGTTCCCCAAGCATCAGCTATCTTTTGTATTCCAGCGTACGACTCGGGTTGTATTCGTTTTAGTGCTTCGAGGAATGTGCCTGCGTGAAAAATAAACATGCCGCTATTCCATGCGAAATTTCCAGTGGCTATATATTCTTCCGCTGTTTTATGGTTTGGTTTTTCAACAAATCTTTTACAGACTCTTGCGCCGTCGCGAATGGTTTCGCCAAGTTCAACGTACCCATAGCCAGTCGCTGGGAACGTGGGAGTAATACCGAACGTGACGAATCGAGCACGGTCTTCTTCAACAAGCGAGAAGCCGAGGTCAAGACAACCAGCAAATGTTTCTTGCGGCCGAATGATATGGTCGGCAGTTAACACAGCAAACACAGCATCAGGATCTTGTTTGTGTAAAACGCAAGCGGTAAATGCAACCGCATTGAGGGTATCGCGTGGTTCTGGTTCGCCGAGCAATTGTTCTTTGGGCAAACCAAGTTCGGTGCAAATGACTTTCTGGTGTTTTTGGTTCGTGCAAATCCATTGTTCTGAAGGTGCGACGACTCCCTCTAATCTGTCTGCAGCAATTTCTAACAATGACTTCCCATCAAACAAACCAATCAATTGTTTTGGAGTCTCGCCCCGGCTCATCGGCCAGAGCCGCGTTCCGCTTCCGCCCGCCATAATCATTGCGTGTCTCATTGCATTTCCTTGAGTTGAAACGAAGTTTGAACGAGTTGGTCTGCTGATTCAATGTCTGGATGCGATTCGAACGCGAGTTTGACTAGTCGTTTCGCATCACGTTTTGTTTCACCAAGCTGCACCAACATTGTGATGGCATCATTGCAGTAGGAAGGGAGCGTCACTTCAATAGTTGAAGCGAGTTCACCAATAAAGGCATCGACTTTGCCGTGTAACTCAGCGATGATGGTTTCAGCAGAGCGCTTGCCTATCTCGGGCATTGCAGTAAGGGCCTTTGCGTCTCGGTTTGCAATTGCCGTTGCTGTTTCAGCAAATGGACGAACGAGCGCTCGGAGTGCTTTTCGATTCCCTATTCCTTTTACTGTTGTGAAGAGTTCAAAAAAAGCACGGTCGCGTTCTGAGCCAAACCCAATGAGCCTTGGCAAGAAGGAACTGCCCTGCGATTGCCCTTCAAAATAATGTAACGTAAAAAATTCGATTGGTTGCCCTATTTTCCCAAGGAGATTGCCGACGTCTGATGCGGGTACAAACAACTCATACGTGAGTGCTTCAACGTGCAATAAAGCAGATCGATCGGTGAGTTCAACAAGTTCGCCTCGTATTCGTGTAATCACGTTTTCATTCTACCAACGGCCAGCCAGTTGCTTGCGCCAAGCGCTGCCGGAGTTCTTGAGTTATTTCTGTTTTTGTTGCTTCTTTTGGGAAATGAATGAGTTCGATAAAGCGAACGCGTGAATTTGACCGCTCAAAAATGGCTTCGTCCATCTCGTCGTTCATTGGCGTATCCTCAACAGTCGCAAGTAACACGGGTGCGTTTGTGTGCGCAATCATCGCTCCGATTCCCGCAGAAAAGGGATGAATCGCTTCCCGTGGTTGCTTGATGCCTGCTTCTGGGAAGATGCCAATGATTCCATCTTTTTTTAGGTGCCGCAATGCTGCCCTGAGCCCAGAAGAATCCTGCCCATCTCGCGCAACAGGAATAATCTCAGCATGTTCCCAGACAAAATCGAAGGATGGAAGCATGTATTCCTGTGCCATAAGCCACCGTATTTTGAAAACACACTGTGATTGCACCAAGAGGGGATCGATGGGGCTCTGGTGCTTACAGACCACAATCATCTTGCCAGGAAAGACTGTGCGGGGAATGATTTCTGTTCCAGAAGCGTGGACGTGATGAATGATTCGAACGTAACACGAATTGAACAGCCATAGAAGTGCCGATGGGCCATCGCCCATGACGACTCGAGCGAGCAAGGGGGCAAAAATCTGTTGCACAAAAGCGATTGCGAGGCAGATTATGATGATGGAAACAGCAAAGATGAACATTTGTTGGTTGTATGCTAGCCGAGAGAGCCAATCATCGGTATCCTGCCACAAGTTTGCACATGCAAACTTTTGAAAGATATGCCACGAAGAGATGATATTCACTCAATACTGATCCTTGGATCTGGACCTATTGTAATTGGCCAAGGGTGTGAATTCGATTATTCAGGTACCCAAGCGTGTAAAGCCCTCCTAGAAG
>CAZURP010000245.1:0-2229 GCA_964623715.1 uncultured Isosphaeraceae bacterium
TAACATCTCATCAAGCAATAGTAATTGCGTCGTCGAGGAAGACGTCTTGGATAGCGCCAAGTAATTGCACGCCTTCCTTCATGGGTCGTTGGAATGCTTTTCGACCACTGATAAGACCGCAACCACCAGCGCGTTTGTTGACAACCGCTGTTTCGACTGCTTGTGCGAAATCGTTTTCACCTGAAGCACCGCCAGAGTTAATCAAACCACAGCGACCGCTGTAACAATTTAACACTTGGTACCGGCACAAATCGATTGGGTGATCAGTGCATAAATCTTCGTACATGCCCTTGTGGAACTTGCCGTAAGAAGTGCCGCCTTCGTTCATCGCAACATACCCGCCGTTGTTTGTCGCAAGTTTTTGCTTGATAATGTCTGCTTGAATCGTAACGCCAAGATGGTTCGCTTGACCTGTCAAGTCCGCTGATGCATGGTAATCCGTGCCGCTTGCTTTAAAGTCACTGTTTCGCAAGTAACACCAAAGCACAGTCGCCATACCTAATTGATGCGCCATTTCAAACGCTTGCGCGACTTCTTGAATTTGACGACTGGATTCTTCAGAACCAAAATAAATGGTTGCGCCGACTGCAGCAGCACCAAGGTTCCATGCCTCTTCGACTGAACCAAACATGACTTGGTCAAAAGTATTTGGGCTTGTCATTAGCTCGTTGTGATTGATTTTGACAATGAACGGAATTTTGTGTGCGTACTCTCGAGCAACAGTTCCAAGAACACCAAACGTAGTCGCGACTGCATTGCAGCCACCTTCAACAGCAAGTTCGCAAATGTTCGATGGATCAAAATAGAGCGGGTTGGGCGTAAATGATGCGCCGCCTGAGTGCTCAATACCTTGGTCAACAGGAAGGATCGAAACGTAGCCAGAACCGCCCAAACGACCATGATTATAAATGGAAGCGAGGTTTCGGAGCACCTGTGGGTTACGATCGCTATTTTTCCATGTGCGATCAATAAAATCACTCCCTGGCAAATGGAGCAAGTCAGATGAGACCTTTGCTTGATAAGAAAGTAGGTTTTCAGCATTTGCGCCTAAGTATTCAACGGTCGTAGTCATTGGGTGTCTCCTGTTTGGTTGGAGCAGTATATCAGGAACAGACTGCTTGCCCGTCACGGCGAGAATCGCTCGCGCCAGCGTACCCGCCTGCGATTCCTTGCACAATCTGCCCGCCTCCAAAAGCGACTGTCCTGCTTTGCGCAATTTCTAATTCGTGCCCCAACTCCCGAAGAGCCGCATACACATCTTCAGAAAATCCCGGTTCTATCGCGATTTTTTTCCCGCCGAGTAGTTTCCATCTCGGTGCATCAAGCGCCGCCTGCGGATTCTGCTTCGCAAAGAGCATTCTGCATACGACTTGAAGATGCCCTTGGGGTTGCATTGGACCTCCCATGACACCAAAGGGCGTTCGCAATTGAGCGCCGCCCTGCCCCTGCGTGAGGAACCCTGGGATAATCGTATGGAACGGTCGCTTACTTGGCCCAATACAGTTTGGGTGGTTCGGGTCAAGCGAAAAGCCCCGGCCTCTGTTTTGCAAAGCGATGCCTGTGCCAGGCACAACCATGCCCGAACCAAACCCTTCAAAGTTGCTTTGGATAAATGAGCACTGCATGCCATTTGCATCGCCCGTTGCAAGGTAGACGGTCGACGCATACCGCGGAATTGTGCTTGCATCAATGTCTGTTGCCTCGTTTGTCAGTGTTGCACGGTGTGCTGCAATTCGCGCATCGTCAAGCAAGTCACCGCAGTCACCAGAGATTGCTGGGTCCGCAACAAACGCGTGCGCATCTGCAAACGCCCGTTTCATTGATTCAATTTGCACGTGCATCATCTCTGGTCTATCACAGTCAGTCAAATCAATTCCTGTTGCTTGCACAATCTTCATTGCAATCAACGCAGCAATTCCCTGCCCATTTGGTGGTAGTTCATAAAAATCAGCGTCACCGACCGAAATTGAAAGTGGTTCGACCCACAGAGATTGATGTTCCTCTAAGTCTGTTTTTCGAAGATAACCACCACCTTCAATTGCCGCCTCTTGCATTTTTTGTGCAAGCGCACCTCGATAAAAAGATTCGCCTTTTGTTTCGGCAATTTCTTCTAATGTATTTGCATGGTCTGGCAACGTAATCAACTGCCCTACTTCTGGTGCGTTTCCATCAAAAAGGACGGTGTCACACCATGCCTTGGAATCGCGAAACCGGGCTGTACCATTCTGC
>CAZURP010000246.1:0-2210 GCA_964623715.1 uncultured Isosphaeraceae bacterium
ATCGGGTGTAAAATGTACTGTAAGCGTTTCGCAATGAACAGTGGAATTGTCGTCTGCGAGTGCAACCTCGCCATTGCAAATTACTTTTTCAAGCGCATCATCTTCAGCGTCAAAAAAGAAATCAACCCCATCGTTCCAGCGAAGAGACGTTGCGCTCGTATTCTTGTCTACAGGCGTAACTTCGCCCTCGCCAATAGCTCCGCCTTCGCCGTTGTTCCTCGCAACCCAAAGGTGTTTTGACCGAGTTATCATCCCGTTCATGATGAGCGAACTTGGTGAGCCAAACAAATCCACCCTTTCCTTGTTTACCTCGTATCGAAGAAGGTCACCAGTTGCGGTAAGATTTTCGATGTTGTCGATGAGTTTTACTGGTGAGCTTGACGAGGAGAACAATTCGATTCTAGTGTCGTCGGCCGTTCGAGGCTGTAGTGATGCGTCAAGCAAAGGCAACATCAGTAATCCATCATCGCAAGTGAGACGTACGGGTGGTTGCGAATGAGTTTGTTCTGGGATGTGTGATACTGGCGATGAAGCAAGTGCAGTTGCAACAAGGGTCGACTGAATTGAGAAGGGAAGCATAGTAGATGTCCTTGGTCTAGTTGATGAGCTAGCAAGCGAAGATGTGTCGCTCTCGTCAGAAAATGCAACAGTGAGTTTGTCGCCGAAGGCAACTCTGCCGGTGTGCTGTTCGCCTTGCAAAATAGTTACATTGTCTAAAAAAGAAAGCAAGTAATATTCGTGTGAGGCCGCAGCAGCTACAGCGTGTATTCGATGTGAAGATTTTACGCGCTTATGCTTGGTTGTGTCCCTTTTTGCAAGCGGCGTCGGCGAACGAGGTGCCGATTGTGTCAGAGCATCGGGGTAGAATTCGAGGTAGTCGAGTTCCTCAAGGCGCAAGTATTCAACTCTTCCAACTTTGTCGTTAAAGCGGACAGTGAGTTTTCTTCCCGAAAGTTTTTGGGAAGGTGAGACGATTCTAACTTCGCTGTCGCACGTGATTTCGCCTAGAAAGTTGTCAAAGCTTGCTTGAGGTGTTGTAAGAACCATGCTTGGATCCTCGGTGAGCCGTTTGCCTTTTGCATCAAGTTCATACATTTCAACTCGAACGTGTCCTGCTATCTCTCCGGATTCAAGTATCCTTTGCGGAGCATTGGCAATACCCTTGTCGCCAGTTATAACGACGAGCGAATTATCGGAAAGAAAAATCTCCAATTCGGGTTTTTGCATTTCTATCCATCCAGCCGGAAGGTCCGGAGGATTTGGGTCGAGTGATTCGCAACGATATTGTTGCGATAAATTACCAAATTCGTCTGTCTGCTGTACCCATCCCCCTTGAGGTAGCGCAAGACCAATTGTTGTCGAACCATCTTCGTTTGTTGTGCTAGTTCGGGAGCTCGTTGTTTCTAAGAGGTCAATGACATCTTTGCTTTGTTCTCGTATTTGTTCTGTCGGTTCCTTGTCGCCAATCGAAAACAATAAGGCGATAAGCAATAAAGAGAAAAGTGAAGTGACCCCAACGACAAGAAGGCTCGTTCTTTTGCTCGCGTTCTTTTGAGGCGAATATTGATTCATTGTTGGGCTGGTTCTGCTTTACAAGAATCAACGGCACTCGCCCATGCTCCGGAAGCATGCATCAGGTGTTCAATTGCTTCTCGGACTGCACCATGCCCGCCAATTGCAGTCGTAGTGAAGTCAGCAATTTCTTTCACTTCATTTGCAGCATTACCAACTGCAATGCAAAAGCCAACGTGTTCCATAATTGCCAAGTCGCCCAAGTCATCGCCCACAAAGCAGGTTTGTTCAGCACTGGCCCCAATTTTTTCGAGGGCTTTGTTTAGGTCAGCAATTTTGTCTTTGCTTCTTTGGAAGACGTGTGGTATGTGTAATTCTTTAGCGCGAATTGTTACGCAATCAGCGTTGCGTCCACTAATCAGCACAACATGGTTTCCAGCTTTTTGCCAAAGTGAAATTCCTTGTCCGTCATGCACATGAAAAGTTTTCGATTCATGGTGAAGCACTTGTGAAAAACAAATTGTGCCGTCGGTTAAAACTCCGTCAACATCGAGGGCTAAAACAGTAATATTTTCTGGTGCGGCTGTATTCATATTGTTAGTTCAAGCGAGTCGACAGCGCCACCGCACTGCAGGTTCATGGCGATTGCTGCTTTTACAGCATCGGATGCAATCTCTTTAATGTCATCGGTTCTGTTT
>CAZURP010000247.1:0-2200 GCA_964623715.1 uncultured Isosphaeraceae bacterium
TCGAACCATCATCCAAACCAATTTGGTCCATCAACACATCACCGTGAGCGATGCCAGATAGACCCAAAATACATAAAGTAGTTGTAAAATTTTTCATAATAAATATCCCCTCCTAGAGGATCGTGTGAAAAGATTTCACGAGTAATAATTCTTAACACTGTTGTTAAGAAACGATAAAAATCGAAGTTGGAAAAAACCAACAAACAAAAACTTGATTGTCAGTCGATCCTTCTCTCGACCATTCTTCTTCCACTGTCGTTGTTGCGGTGCCGAGGGGGACGTAGCGTTGCAAAACGAACAATATCTGAACATTGAATTCTGGGGAACTTGGAGCGTCGGCATACGTTGGGGAACAGCTTGATGCCTAAAATCCGTGTATATTCAGAAGTCAACACCCTAATGTTGCCTATTTTTGGGCGTGTGTCAAGCAATTCATTGAAGTTTTTCCAATGAAAATTGGTTATTGGAACCTTGGTACTTGTTTGCCTATTATTCATAAGGGGAACTCACTCCTCATCGGGACTATTTCCACTTAATTCCTTTCTAATTCCACCTAAATTGCTTGTAAAATTTGGCAAATTAACACGTCTCTGAGACGCATTTTATTACCTCTGAGGAATTTATTTTTTTGGAGTACAAAAAAAGGGACCCGCAACTGCGGGTCCCTTGCCAATCAATCTAAACAGTCGTTAGTTGATGTATACACCGGGAGTGAATGGGGTACTACAAGCATCATTTGTGTCGCCTTCAAGCATATATGTGCCACTAAAGGACCATGCATTGATGTCGAATACGACGCCATCAGGTCCTGTGCTCGGCGCACGGTACGCCCAACCATCGACGTAATCCCAAGCTTCGCCTGTGCCGTCCATGTTAATGTCGCCAAATGTGTCGATAATGTTTCCGTTTTCAAACAGTTCAATAGCGTCATCGCCGTTAATGGACATTGCGCCGGATTGGTAATCTGCATCAAATCCGAAGAACGATAAGAAACCGTCCGAGGTATTCGTGATATAGATATAAGATCCAGCAGTTGCGCCAATAGCGGGGAATGTAAACTCTTCTCCGTCGCTGCCACCGCCATTATTTGCGCCACCAATACCGTACAAACTGAGGTCAGCGATGTCGCTCACAACGTAGAGTTCCACGCCTTTGGGACCTGCGCCAGCTGTTGTTTGCGCGTCGTATACGCCTGTGATGACAAGGAAGCCGTTGACAACTTCACACTCGTCTGGAATGCCGTTACCGTCAGCATCTTCTGAAGTGCCATCAGCGATATCGCAGACATCACCACTACCATTCCCGTTGCAATCGAGTTGGTCTGGGTTTGGCAAGTAACAGTTGTCTTGTGAGTCAGGCACGCCGTCACCATCAGTGTCTTGGATAGCGTTTGAACTGAAAACAATGTTATCGATAAACATCGCTTCGCTGCCTGAGTTCGAGTCAAAGCCAACACGAAGTGTCGCCTCTGTGTAGCCAGAAAGATCTTGAATCAAATTGAACCAAGCACCTTCGATACCTAAATCGTTAATGTCTTGTCCAGTAGTGTCAAGAAGTGTTAGCACTGCGCCACCATCCACAACAGCATCGATGAAGATAACATCATCTGCTTCGTATCCAGTCATTGCAACGAACACGTCAATTGATACGTTCCAACTTCCGGAGCCAGTTGCTGTATCTAAATCGACTCGCATGAGGCCATCGGTATCACTGAATTGGTAGCCCTGGACACCGTCTGGGTATTCGCCAACGCCACCGCCAGTGTAGTTTGTCACGCCGACATAATCGCCGTCAACCAAACCAGAGCCGTCTCGTGTGTTCACGTACCAAGCGGTGAAGCCCATTTCAGCGCCATCTGCGACCCATTCGACCATCGCTTCTCCAGCATTATTGACAAGTTGGTGATCAACTGCAGCGTCGCCAGTGTCGTAGTACTTGCCTCCTGTGAGGGGCTCTTCGAAACTCGTGTAGACAAGGTTGCCAACTTCGCATTCGTCAGGAACACCATTGCCGTTGTCATCCGTCGAGGTGCCATCTGCAATATCACATGCATCTGCGATGCCGTTTTCATTGCAGTCTGCTTCGCAACTATCTGGAATGCCATTGCCGTCGCAATCAAGCGCGCCGTCAGCAATATCGCATTCGTCTGGGATACCGTTGCCGTCACAATCTTCTTCGCATTCATCTGGAATACCATTCC
>CAZURP010000248.1:0-2199 GCA_964623715.1 uncultured Isosphaeraceae bacterium
GTCTTTGCGAATCCTTGCGCGATAAAACTGTGCATTGATTTACTAAAGAAACCTGAGCATGGTGGCGATCCTGAATACCCTGTTATTGTTGACGCCGGTGTTGGAACGCCAAGCGACGTGACCGTTGCTATGGAACTTGGCGCAGACGGCGTTCTCTTGAACACTGGCATTGCGCACGCGCATGATCCAGTCCAAATGGCGCGCGCTATGAAATTTGCATGCGTTGCGGGCTACCATGGTTTCCGCGCTGGTCGCATTCCCCGCAAGTTACACGCGACTGCCTCCTCCCCCTGGGACGGCACCATCGCAGGCGAATAAACAATCCCGCGGGTCGTTTATTTTGTGTATAAAAAAAGTAGTTTTCTTGAGAATTGGCTCTACTTTATGAAATACTGTTAGGCATGACTAAAAAACGTCCCGACTATTCAGGGCACGTTGTTCATGCGATGAACAGGCGTGTTGATAGACAAAGATTGTTCTCTACTAACGGTGATTACGGTGCATTTAAAGACCTCATTTGCACTGCAAGGGCAATGTTCAACATCAGGTTGCTCGAGTGGGTAATTATGCCGAACCATTTTCACTTTCTGTTGTACCCTGAAACAAAAAGTCAAGTATCTGATTTTATGGGATGGCTCTGTCTAACACATGCTAAGAGATGGAGAGAATTTACAGGCACTGTTGGTGAGGGTGCTCTCTATCAAGACAGATACAAAGCTTTTGCTGTAAAGCCAGGTACTCATTTACATCGTTTACAGAACTACCTTGCAATGAATCCTGTAAGAGCAAATCTGGTACGTCAGCCATGGGAATGGCAATGGGGTTCTGCAAAAAGGGCAAAGTTCAAATCATCAACAAACCTTCTACTTTCACCAGGCCCAGAACCACGCCACCCGAACCTCAGCGAGCTTCTTTACTCTAAATGGAATGAAAGTAAGGAAGAGATCGAGCGATTAAAAGCATCAATGAATCGCGAAACACCTTATGGAGACAATCTCTGGCGAGACGCGATGGTGGAAGAACATGGTCTCGAACATACAATAAGAAAGCCAGGTCGGCCAACTAAAATAAACAATCCCGCGGGTCGTTTATTTTAACACCTTCATTAAACGACCCGCGGGATTGTTTAATGGTCGACGCGGGAGCCAAGGAAGGGTGATACTTCCGCAACTCGGGCAGAAACTTCTTCTGAAGATTCGGCCTCGAGGTTCAAGCGAAGTAACGGTTCGGTATTTGAAGCTCGAACGTTACACCACCAACTTCCAGAGTCAACTGTGACGCCATCAAGGCGGTCTACTTTTGCTTCTGGGAAGGCCGCAACAAGCATTGCCATCGCAGCCTCTTTGTCTGGTGTTTCAAAGTTAATTTCTCCACTCTGGCAGTAGGTTCGATGCGGAGCAATCTGCTCACTCATTGGAATATCGCTGTTTGCGATTGCACTCACAACTGCAGCAAACGCCATTGAGCCACTGTCAGCGTAAAAGTTATCGCGAAAGTAAAAGTGCCCAGAAAGTTCACCACCAAAAGAAGCGTCGTGTTCAGCCATCGCTTGCTTCATAAAGACATGCCCCACTCGACTTCGAACAGCGCTTCCTCCAGCTGTCTCGATTGAATTCGCAACCGCATGACTTGACCGCAAATCGAAAACAATCGAACCACACTCTTCGTTCGCTAAAAACTTTGGAGCAAGCCACGCCGTAATCAAATCACAACCAACGATCGTGCCCTGTTCGTCCACCACCATACACCTGTCAGCGTCACCATCAAAACAAAGGCCTAGATCGCAACCATGCTCTTTCACCGCGTCTATTGTCTGTTGCAAATTGGCATCTACTAGAGGATTTGGCTCATGCACGAACGTGCCCTTGTCGTTTTCAAAATTAATCTCAATCAATTCAAGCCCTTTTACACTACGAAACAGTTTTGGCACCATGGTTCCTGCCATGCCGTTTGAAGCATCAATAGCTGCTTTAACAACAATTTCACCAGATTGAATACGCGGGTCAAGATACGTAAAAACATGCGCTTTGTATTGTTCCCACAAATCGACAGAGCCCTCCCCGCCTCGAACCACAGAGATAGTCGGCTCATCATGATCATTTACCATCGTCTCAATTTTTTCTAGCCCAGTCCCCATTCCAACTGGCTTTGCTTTTGCTCTGCATATTTTAAACCCGTTGTGTTGAATAGGGTTGTGCG
>CAZURP010000249.1:0-2183 GCA_964623715.1 uncultured Isosphaeraceae bacterium
CACCACGGTGTGGCCGCAGCGCCCACAACAATTTCTTCAAGCATGACCGACCCCAAATCATTTGCGCCATAAAATAAAGCCGTTTGTCCAATTGCAGGACCCATGGTTACCCAACTTGAACCAATTGAATAAATATTGTCAAGGAATAATCGACTAAGCGCTTGTGTGCGTAAGTACGTGCTCGAACCAGCGAGTCGTATCCTTCGGCCAAACTCGGGGTGGTCTGTTTTTGTACCTGAACCGTCGAGTTTTGCAACAACATCGCCCGGGAATGGTTCGGTGTCAGAGGCTTCCCATTCCTTTACGCGGCCAAGCGGCGAGTTGTCTGGTTGGAATGGCCACGAGATAAATGCTTTGTACCGACCGCCGCCGTGCAAACCGAAGTCCTCGATAGAGCGGTCTTGCCAAGACCTAACTAAATCCATGTGGTGGATTCGGTCGCCAACACCCTCAATGTGCCCAAACATCATTGTTGCACTTGTGTTCATGCCAAGCTCATGTGCAACCCGCATCACAGCCAGCCAAACTTCTGCGTTACATTTTCCAAGTCCAATTTTTTCGCGAACTGCAGGTGCAAAAATTTCACCACCACCGCCTGGAATGGATTGCAACCCAGCCTCTTGCAACTTCGTCAATACCCAGCGCACTTGTTCTTCAAGCGTGCAGCCAGGCGTGTCAAAAAAGTTGACAAACTCAATAATTTCAGGCGGGCTAAATGCGTGCACATGTACCTGTGGGAATTTTCCCCGAATAAGGGAGAGTAAATCGGTGTACCACGCAAGTGGTAATTCGGGGTTCATCCCACCTTGCATTAAAATTTGCGTCCCACCAATGTCAACGATTTCCTGGACTTTTTGAAGGAGAGCATCGTACTCAAGGGTGTATGCGTCTTCTTCATGTCCATCCCGCCGAAACGCGCAAAAAGTACATTTCGCCGTGCAAACGTTTGTGTAATTAATATTTCGATCGACGATATATGTACGAATCGAATCGCCGTGCAACGCTCGGCACCGTTTATCAGCCCATCGTCCTAGTTCGGGCAGAGACATTTCGTTATACACGCATAACGCTTGCTCGCTTGTCATGCGAAGATTGCCATCAGCGATGTCTTGCAACACACGCGGGTCAAGAATATTTGCTTTGGGTGCAGTTTGTAAAGCCATTTTGGAATTATACCTTAGCATCCATCTTCGATGGATTTACATGCAGACGTGCATGACGCAAGCAGGGTGGATGTCTTTGCTTGCAGGGCGCTCTTGGCATCGCTATCGTCCATTTGGTGCAAGTTAATCTCAACATTCAATCTTGCAGAACGAGCCGCCGATTCCGCAAGGATACCAGCAATGATTAAATCGCTGACGAGCATTGCGTTTGTTTTGCCTTGTAAAGTTTGAAGGGTAGTAAGAATACGGTCGCTCAATTCCATTGTTTGAAGCGGTACCTGAATTGCTTTGGCAAGCGCATCGTCCCATGCTCCAATTCGCTTTGGGTCTTCCTTATCTAGTTTCCAAAGACCGTTGAGCGCTTCGTATGCATCTGCATCCTCGTTTGCCAGAAGCAATGCTTCGCTAGAGGCGTTCTGCAGAAAAGAAATGCAATCGTTATGCAGTGCATCATGTTCAGCATATTTTTTTTTACCCTCGGTGTATGCGAGCACCATCTGCCCAAGCGACGTCGAAAGTGCAGCGAGCAACCCAGCGACAGCACCACCGCCAGGAGTGGGTTGCTTCGACGAAAGCGCAGCAACAAGTTCGTTAATGGATTGCGAACCTATATCCATTACGAGCGAATCTCCGCTGAGAATGTTGATGTGAGCATTGCAGTCGCTTCAGTTGCCGGAGCATTCACCTCTTCGTGCGTGAGGGTTCTTTCGCTATCTCGGAAACGGAGTTTGAGTGTCAATGATTTTTTGCCATTCTCAATGTTCTTCCCACGGAAGGTTGTTACAAAAGTAACGTCTTCAAGGTGGTCAAGTTGTAATCCAACGATGGCATCATGCACAGCTGACCATTCAACTGTTTCATCAAGAAGAAGCGAAACATCACGTTCAATTGCGGGCTGTTTTGGAAGGGGGTGCGACTGTGTGTCTGGTGGGAACGATACAAGAAGATCGTCAAGGTAGAGTTGCGCAACGTGCATCGTGTTGGGAAGGTTCCAACTTTTTTGTACTGCAGTTGCAAGTC
>CAZURP010000250.1:0-2172 GCA_964623715.1 uncultured Isosphaeraceae bacterium
AGTCCTGTACTGTTAAACAATGCATTTGAAGAAACGTCCGGATACCCATTAGGTAACCAATTCAACGCATCGTAATAGTAATAACTATTTGCGCCTTCCCAAATCATTATTTCATTTGATCCTGGGACATGTTCGTAGCAACCCATGTCGACAATGCCGCCCACGCCTGGAATTCCTGTATCTGAAGAGTAAGGGTCATCAACCACTCTGGCTTCACCTGCAAGGTCGAGTTGAACAGACACTGAGACAGTGTCACCAGCGTCGATGCAAGGAGAAAGTTGAAGCAGGCGGAAATTTTCATCACCAGTGCCAGGCTCGCCATCAAATCCTCGCTCGTTAATGAAGCGAGGATTTGCATTTGTGTTACCTGCACCAGCAAGCAAATCACCCTGCACACAGTTGTAAACTCCGAGCCAGGTTGAAGAGCCAGTAATTAAAATTTGTTGGTTATCACCATACTCGTCAGAGTTTCCCCAGAGAATGTTATTGCTGGCTTGAATTGTTCCGCTTGAGGAGTAAATCCCACCAACGTAACCACCATGATTTTGCACGATTGTGGAATTGACTGTGAATAATGATGGCCCAGAGGAACCTGCGTTGTAGATTGCGCCCCCACGTATTTCTGCTCTGTTCGCTTCGATTAGTGACGACTCGAGGTATATAGATCCGTTATTTCCAATTGCTCCACCATAATCTGCGATGTTGTTTGCTAAGACGGTCCGTGCCATTGAAATGGAATCCCAGCTTGAGTACGATGCTATACCACCACCTTCAGATGCTTCATTGAACATGATTATGCACTCTCGAACGAGCAAGGGAACAGAAGGGCCTACGATTGTGCCTGCTACTAAAATACCACCACCATATTTTGCTTGTCCCAGTCCATCAGCGTTTCCTGCGACAATGTAGACACCATCGATAAGCGGTGAAGCGGCTATGATTCCATCAGCGATTACGACGTGGTACGAATTTTCACTATTGTCCCCTCCTCCATCGTCGTCACCGTTCAGGTCGCCTGTGAGCAGCACTCTAAACTCTGTTGGCCTTCGTTCATCAAGCTCTGTTTCGTACCCCGCGAATCCGCCGAATATGCTCACCCCATCGTTGAGCCTGAATGCAGCATCACGCGGATCACTAGAACTGTCGGTATCAGTTGCTCTGTACGTGCCTTCTGCAACCCATATCTGGTCACCACTTACAGCAACATCGAGAGCTTGTTGCACATGTGAAAATGCAGAAGCCCAATTGGTACCAGCACCAGGGTTTGTGTTATCAATATCGACGTACCAAATATTGTTTCCTCCACCAGAAGCTGGGTCAATTGTGAGCGTGCCAGTCCCCGAAGCGCCACCCCAGCCGCCCATTCGGATGTAGTAAGAAGTCCCCGCAACGAGTGTGTATTCCAAACTAGAGTAGTAATTTTGACAAGTAGGATCGCTGTTGGTCGAGTCACCGTTACAGGCAACTTGGTAAGTACAACCGTCTTCATACAACGCTATGGAAGTGTCGTAACTCGTGATGTCACAAGTGGAAAAGGTATGGGTTCCAGTTGTTGTTGGGATATATATAAACCAAACGTCTGGGCTGGATCCCCAGTTTAATCCTGTGCCTGGGCAGAGACTATCATCTGGTTCAGGCGTGCTTGGAGTGGCCCCGACAGTTGTAAAAGTGTTGGCACCGTTCACAGCGGTGAGTGGGCTTGAGCATTCATCGCCAGGAACCATGTTCGAGAATGCGACAGGCGAAAGCCACAATACTGTAGTTGCTATTATTGTATTTTTCATCTTTATCACCTTTTTTGCATCCATACTGCACTGTCTGATTTGGGTAGTTCTACAACCACTTACTATGCCACAATTGTCTCAAAAAGTCGAGAAAAACCTGTTCGAAAAGGCATTTAAATAAGCTACCGTCCGATATTCGTGAATACGGGCGATTTAATCTCCTCAGAGACAGTTAAGTTTGATTAGATGCTGACAGGATTTGTCCCAAATTGTTGCGTAAGCGGACGGGCGTCTCGCTCTTCCGTTCGAAGCAATCTTGAGAACACGAAAACGCGAGTGAAACGAGCGACTTCACGACTTAAAGAAACAGCCCTTCAAAAGAAGGGCTGTTTCTAAGTCGGGGTGACAGGATTTGAACCTGCGACCTCTTGTTCCCAAAACAAGCGCT
>CAZURP010000251.1:0-317 GCA_964623715.1 uncultured Isosphaeraceae bacterium
ATTACGTCTATTTGGGTGAGAATGGGAAGTATACCTATCGGACTTTCATCGGCAAAATAGGGCTCCACGTAATAGAAAAGGCACCTATTCTCCGGAGTCTACTTGAATATTTTCCCCGCTAACTGTGATGCTTTTCCTCTGGGTTAATTTAGCCTTCGGCTTCTTCAATGAAATCATCAGGAGAGTGCTCTGGTGCCTCTTCGAGGAAGAAATCTTCGGTTGATTCAAACAAGTTGATGGGGTATTTGCCGTTTCGGTGCTCGACGACAACATCTGAGGGTGCAAGTGTGCTCACGAGTTTGACGCCTTCTTTTTCT
>CAZURP010000251.1:328-2165 GCA_964623715.1 uncultured Isosphaeraceae bacterium
CGCATCTGGGCCGGTGCCACTCCCTCGAAACCATGCTTCCTCCCCAATAATGGCGATAAGTGTGGGTCCCATGTAATTTTGGGGTGCAGGCGGAGGCCCTGATTCGTCAATTCTGTCGGGTACTTCTGGTGGGTTGTCTCGCTTGGGTGGCGGGGGCGGCGGCGGAAGGTCGACAACGATTCGAATCGGTTTGAAAAAAGCCGATCGTCCGTTAAATCGATCAATATCCATTGCAACATAGTTTTCATATTTTGCTAACTCGGTGGCGGAGATGCTCGTTTCGACGTCCGTGCTTGATTGGCCTAGAAGAGGGGACAGTATTGAAGAGATTCCAATAACACCAAACACGACAAATACAAGAATCGACAGCGTGCTCCAGCCCAAGGGTCCTTTAATTTTGTTCGCGTCCATCATCTTTGACCCTTCCTGCTTGAACTGCCTACTACCCACGCTTCAACAGAAAGGTCAACGCGAATCATTCTACCTTCTTTTTTTGTCAATCGAATGTCCGTAACAGCATCAATGGTTGGGCTGCTCTCAAGCGCAGAGATCACCTTTAGAATTTCCTCTTGGGAAGCCTCAAAGCGAAGGTCGCCAATAACTTGTTCAATCTGTTGTCCCGAAGTTGCGATGCCTGGTAATGACCCGGATTTCATTCTGCTTGTTTTTGTTCGAGTGTACTCGTCGTTCTTCACGGTATGCGATGCAAGTATTTCATGCACTGCTTCGGTCATTGCAGAAGCGCCATTGGATTTTGACCTTGGCAGGTCGACTTTTCCGAACGAGGAAATGTGCTTTTTGTCTGTCGCGGTAAGAAAGATGGGCTTGTTTACTTCAGCAATTTGCATTTCTATTTGGTTCGCTTGTGCAGACCAATTCGCGCCGACATTCGCAATGGTTGCGTCCCACACGAGAAATGCGACTGTTAGTATGCCCGCCCAGAAAGCCCATTGCATAGCGCGAGACCAAGAAGAAACCTGTGCGAGAAGAGTTGTTAGTTGATTACCCACTCGGCAACTCCTTTAGATGATCCATCAAAAGCCGAAACTCTTTTTGTAATCGTTCTTTTAGTTCTGGGTTCGATCTTCCGACGCGCTTCTTTGCTTCTGCGATATCTTTCACTGCCATCATCACTTCGCTTCGATTCATTAGTTTGATTTGTTCTGGAGAAATCGGGTCGGGAGCTCTAAGCGTTGGTCCATCATCACCCCGGTTGCCGCTATGTGAAGTCGCACCATTGGAACCACCAATTGGTCTTGGGCGACTTTCGACAACTCTGTCCTCGTGGTCACCAAAGGTTGCAATTGGATCAGTGTTTTCAGGGATGTCATCTGCGTTCGCCATAGAGAGTGGTGAAGCGTTTTCCTCAGATGGAGCTGTGTCTGGCGAAGCAATCTCTATGACCTCGTCTTCTGGAGAGATGCCCGCTTGCCGCATGGCGAGGGTCCACTTACCAAAATCTTCTTCAAGAGAATACCTTGGTCTTCTCAGAGGGTCGCTGACGGTTGCCCATAAATCAAACTCCCGGTCTCCGTACGTGCCAGCGGGGTCATACGCAAAGGTAATGTCTTTGAACACACCGGTTTTTTGTAGGTTTGTTTGCATCGAAGCGATAAGCTCTGCTGCTGTTTTGCCATCGGCTTTAATGGCTCGGCCACGAAGGGAAATTGGTTGCCCAATATCTATTCTGATTGAATCGATTTCGATGCCAATAGGAACGTTGTTCGTTACATCCGCAATGACTTTGGTCATTGGCCACGCAGTTTTGCCGAGTTCTTTGTAGACAATTTGCTGCTTGCGTGATTCGACGAGTGAAGCATACTGCGTTGCAATAGTT
>CAZURP010000252.1:0-2152 GCA_964623715.1 uncultured Isosphaeraceae bacterium
GCCTTCGTTGGTTTGTGCGTAGTTCATACTGCGTCCCTCATTTCTTGAAATAAATATTCATCCTTAATCAGATTGTTGATCCCGATGCGCCGCATTACTGCCTTGTGGCTATCCTTAAAGTTTTCCGCGCACTGATCCAGAAAGTCATACAGGTGGTTGACGGTGGGTGCTTTCCCATCTTTTAACAGTGCATCGCAGTCATCCACATACTGCTTAATCATTTGATAAGCGGTGATCGGGTGGATTCCAAACTGCTCAAGATATTCCGTTGTTCCTTGACCTAATGAGCCAGTAGCCATCACGTTGCGGATACCGTTGCGAAATGCCATCCGAATGTGATTTGCAATTTCCTCTTTTTCCAAGTCAAGTTCATCCCAATCGTCAGGAATGTTGTGCGCCTGTTTGATCTCGTCATACACCTCTTGGTAAGTGGCAAGTTCTTTCAGCGCAGACTCAAGGTAGTTTCGGGATCGGTAAAAGTTGTGTTCCATTTGTTCGGCTTTTAAAACCGCTAACTCGTCGCCATTTTCCCGCAACCGTTTGACTTGGATTTTTTGTTTTCTGAGTTTGAACGCGGCATCTTCAATGGCACTCCGCTTTTGTTCAATCTGTGCTAACACTTGGCGCAGTCTGCGGTAAGGCGCATCACACATCATGGTCAAGGTCATTAGTTGACCTGTTGCTTGGGTGTTGCGTTTACAAACCGCTTGATTGGCCCGATCAATCTCCTTCATCTTGTCGGAGATTTTTGCCAACTTCTTTGAGTCCATAACCGCAAGACTTGATAATCCCCCAATCGTTGCAAGTGGCTTAATCGGCATTACTGGTCGCCCCCGGTTTCGCCCTAGCGACCGAAAGATCGCCAAAGGTAGACGCATTTCCAGTCGTAGAAATAGTAAAATAATCAATCGACGAATCAGTACCGCCAGTATCCATAGCAGGGACAACCGCAGTATCGCCAGTTTGCCCACTTGAAGTGCCGCCAATAGTGTGTTGGGCGTTTGTAAGATCGCCAAAATCAGTAGAGTTGCCAGCGCTATTGATCGTGATGTACTGAATTATGTTCACCTGAGTCGCATACGACCCACCAAAATACAATCCGCGTTCGCCTGTGGTGTTAGAGGTACTACCCCCGCTAGTGACCCCAAAAGCATTGCCCGACCCTTGAAGAGCTAGTGTGTCACCAAAATCTGCACCGTTGCCTGTAGAACTGATTGTTATGTATTCGATGCCTCTGTTATATGCTCCGTGACCGCTAAAAAACACTCCACGGTCATTTGTTCCGTTTGAACAAGCCGCATTGGTGTGCTGGTAGTATCCGTTGTATAACGTACCAAAAGATGCCGCATTACCCGTGCTGGAAATTGTGACGTACTTAATAGCATTGCGTGTGCCGCCCGAAGCCCCACCCGCGAAAATACCACGGTCATTTGTTCCGTTTGAACAAGACTGTAGAGCAATTACAGTGGTGTCCATATCGCCAAAATCAGTAGAGTTTCCCGGTGTACTTATCGTCGCATATTCGATTGCGTTTCTATAACTGTTATCAGCGTTATACCCACCTGCCCAAATAGCACGTTCCGATGAACCATTGCTCGTAGCGGGAGCAGAGCGAGTTCCTGTGCAGTCACCAAAATCTGTCGCATTACCGGGAGTCGAAATTTCGATGTAATCCATAGTGGTCTCGGCTTGTGACCAATTCCCACCACCTATAAACAAACCCCTGCTTGCCGCAGATGAGACAACAACCGATTTCAATCTGTCAGCGAGCATTACGTCAAATCCGCTCCGCTTTGGAATCCGTACCAAGTCGTCCCCGCATCGAAAGTGGTAAAGACGTACATATCTACCTTTGCTGATCCGCTTGTCACATCTGGCGCACTGCCTCCCGCCCAATCAACTGATGCGGGCCAAGTGATCGTTCTGTCGGATGAGTCTTGAATCCACTTCAACGTTAACGATCCCGCCTTTCCTGATGCGGGTGGGTTGGAAAACGTGAAGGTGACATTGCCGCCGCTTGCGGTGTGCTGAAACACGTTCCCCGTTTCCAGATCAAGGTCAACCGTTCCAGTGCCAGATGATGCGTTGTAGGTTTCGGCGTAGTCCTTCATCTCTGGACGTTGCACAATCTGATCCGCAAAGTTTTGCGTTG
>CAZURP010000253.1:0-2140 GCA_964623715.1 uncultured Isosphaeraceae bacterium
ATTGGTTGTGAAGAACCCCTCAAAATCACAAGGCAGTGTCTTAAAAAAAACAATCGCTGTAAAAAAAGAAGGCGAAGAAGTAACAACAACAATTAGCGTTCCTGCTTTCATTGAGCAAGCAGTGCTTGAAGAAGTGTACGGCGAAAATTTGATTGGCGACATTACCCTTTACGACCCAGAAGGATATTGGCACGGGCTTGCGCTTTCAGGTTTTGGAATCGTGTACAACAACGAAGTGCTTACTGATTTAGGGATTGATTCACCGACAACATGGGAAGCGCTCTGCAATCCTGCTCTTTTTGGAAAACTTGCGCTTGTGAATCCCGCGCAATCGGGCTCGGTAACGACTGCGTTTGAAGCAATTCTAAAAAACCTTGGTTGGGACCGAGGTTGGCAAGTCTTGCGTAGGTCTGCTGCGAACGCTCGGTATTTTTCTGCGAGCAGTTTGAAACCACCTGCAGATGTCAGCCAAGGCGATGCTGCAATGGGTGTCTGCATTGATTTCTATGGTCGCTACCAAGCACAAGCGGTGAAGAGTAGCGGTGGTGGAGACCGAGTTGGCTACATCGACCCTCCGAGCGCGACGATGATTGACCCTGATCCTATTTCGTTATTGCGAGGGGCACCGAACGAAGAGATGGCAATGCGCTTCATCCAATATTGCATGACCAAGGAAGCGCAATCGCTTTGGCAATTTCAAATTAAAGATAACGAGGATGGATACGGTCCAGACACATTTGAACTGCGTCGAATGCCCGTTCGTCGAGAAATGTACGCAGCGTTCATGGATAGAATGGTCGACCAAGTGAATCCGTACGAGACTGCAAGACCGGCACCGTACCCCGACCGAAACATGCGTGCATTTATCGCACCGGTTTTTAGTGCAATGGCGATGGATAATCACGAACCTCTCATGCATGCGTGGCATGCGATTTTTACACATCCTGCGTACCCAAAAACAGAGGATATTGTGACCGCTGATGAAGTCGACGACGAAGAATTGAAGAAGATGCTTCTTGCATTCGATGCGATGCCACTGATTCCAACAATCGAAGGAGGCGAACTTTCGATGGAGACTCCTGAAAATCGAAAGACGTTAAAGTATGGGTGGCTTCGTGACCAATGGGTTGAGGCTGGTTTGTGGAATCGAGAAGATCATGGAAGTGCTGCGATGAAACGAGAGATGGCGCAGTTTTTTGCTTTGCAATATGAAACTATTCAAACGTTGAACGAAGAATGAACGAAGTTGCCATTCGAGTTTCTGAACTATTGCTGTGTAAAGGGGCGAACCTCGCAACGGCAGAATCATGCACCGGTGGAGGGATTGCTTCTGCGCTCACCGCTCTCTCTGGAGCAAGTGAGTGGTACCTAGGTGGGTGGGTAACGTATTCCAACAGAATGAAGATGCAACAACTTGGTGTTCCTGAAAAAATGGTAGAAGAATATGGCGCGGTTTCTGCACAAGTGGCAAAAGCGATGTGCATTGGTGCAAGAAAACAAAGTGGTGCATCTGTTTCGGTAAGTACAACCGGAATCGCTGGGCCAAGTGGGGGTACGGACGAAAAACCCGTTGGCACTGTTTTTATTGGCTGTTCGACCGAAGACAAAACTGATGTACGGCGTTTTGTATTTTCGGGCTCGCGAGCGCAAATACAAACACAAACAGTGGAAACAGCATTGCAATTATTGCTTGAGAACATTTCGTGATGCAGAAAAATGTGTTCCTTGGTTTGGGTAGCAATCTTGGAGAGCGGGAAGCGTTCCTTGAGGATGCAGTCAGACGTCTAGACTCGCATCCTGAAATCAATGTACTTGCGCGTAGTGCCATGCTCCAGACAGAGCCTGTTGGCAACGTGGCGCAACCAATGTTTTTAAATATGGCAATGGAGATAGAAACAAGTTTGTGTCCGGATACATTGCTCCGAGTTTGCCTCGAAATTGAACTTGCCAACGGGAGAGAACGGAAAGAAAAGTGGGGGGCGCGAACTCTGGACATCGATATCCTTTTTTACGGCGATAAAATTGTTGAAAAAGATGGCGTAACCATTCCGCACCCAGAGGCACACACACGATTCTTTGTGCTCGGCCCGCTGGCTGAAATAGCTGGAGACTTTCAACACCCCCGTTTGAAAGAGTCAAT
>CAZURP010000254.1:0-2119 GCA_964623715.1 uncultured Isosphaeraceae bacterium
GCCTAGGCGGAGCTCTGAAATTAATGTTTGACCTGAAATGATTTTCCTCTTTTTAATGGCTTCATCCCCAAGCCAGGCGAATCACCAAACAAGACTTCAGAGAGCTGTTTTGGTGAGTCTGGATTAAAACTGTAAGGCGCAACTTTGTCAATTTCAAGTTTCAACTCATCGATACGAACTGCTATTTTCTTGCGTTGACGTTGTAACTCACTCGGATCAACTTTTATTCCTGCAATTCGCATCGAAGCGAGCACACGAACGAGTGGCATTTCGAGATTCTCGTAGAGCGTACGTAAATCTTCCTTTAGTCGTGGTTCGAATACATTCCATAACTGAAACGTGATGTCGACATCCTCCGAAGCGTACGGATACGCATCCGCAAGTGGTACGTGATTGAAAGACAATTGGGACTTACCAGTTCCAATAAGTTCTTTAATGGAGAGACATTCATAATCAAGCGTGCCAAGCGCGACAGCGTCCATTGAATAGCCAGAACGTGAGGCATCGAGAATCCACGCTGAAATGAGTGTGTCGTGCAATTGACCCCTCACCACCACACCAGCCTTTTCAAGCACAACCAAATCGTATTTAATATTGTGCCCGACTTTTGCAATGGATTCATCTTCAAATATTCCGCGCAATGCTTCAATAACTTCCTCTTGCGCAAGATGGTTTTCAGGGCATTTCGTAGGAATATACGCGCCATCGCCAGCGCCAATCGATAAAGAGACCCCGCAGAGTTCCGCAGTCATAGGATTTAACCCAGTCGTCTCAGTATCAATCGCTAGTATCTTCGCTTTTGCGCATTTCTTTACAAGCGCTTCGAGCTTTTTCTTTGTGTCAACACATGTGTAGCCAGCGTTATACGCAGGATGACTACGGTCAGGTCCCATGTCAAAGAGGCCGCCAATGATTGGTTTCTCTTTCTTCGATGTTTTAGCTGGCGCATCGTTCACTTCTTGAACGGCAACAGAACCACTTGCAAGTCGTTTTACATCGTCTGGAAATCTGTTAAAACCAAGCCCCTTAAAGAGCGTTGTAATAGCCGGTACATTCCACTTTGTGCAATCGCTTACCGCATCCGCAACTTCGAAATCAAATTCAACATCGTCTTTCAATGTCACAAGAATTCGACTTGTCGCGAGTTGGTCTTTCCCAGCAAGCAAGTTTTCTTTTCGTTTGCCTTTGATTTTGTCTATGTTTTCATAGATCCCATCAAGGGAGCCAAACTCCATCACTAATTTCGCCGCAGTCTTTGGACCAATGCCAACAACACCCGGTATGTTGTCGCTTGAATCACCCATCAACGCGAGAATATCCGCGACCATCGATGGTGGTATTCCCATGTCGGGAGTTTTAAACACATCATCTGGTGATACAGTCGCACCTTTGTGCGCATCGAACAGTTCAACTCTTTCGTCGATCAACTGGGTTAAGTCTTTGTCTCTTGAAACAACACGAATGTCCATTTCTGGCGACTCTTTTCGCATCCGTTTCACAAGTGTTGCAATCACATCATCGGCTTCCACAACTGGTTCGCCAAGAATAGGTATCTCTAACGCTTCAAGCACCTCCAAGCATCGGTCCACTTGGCTACCAAAATCATCCGGTGGTGGTTCTCGATTTGCTTTGTACTGTGGGTCAATCTCAGTGCGAAACGACTCGTCGTCTCCTGCGACATCGATAACGACTGCAAGATAGTCAGGACGCTCTTCGCGCAGAAGTTTTAACAGCATCGAAGTAAAACCGTACACCATGTTCGTTGGCTCGCCGGTTGCTGGGCTACTCATCGGCGTACGAATTGCGTAATACGCACGGAAGAATTGCGCGTGGCCATCGATGATGTGTAGAGAAGGCATTACTTTGTTGCCAAACTTCGTAGTACTTCTTCCGTTGCAGAATCAAGTTCTACATTACGGCGCGCCATAACTGTTTTTGCAACAGTAATAAATTTATCTATTTGATACGCTCGCTCTCCTGCGTCTGTAATCCAAGCAAATCGCTTCGTTGGCGAAGGTGTGTACGCAGTCGTTGCGACCATCGCCCCCGTGCCGACCATTGTCCCTGTCATAATCGTAGAACAAATTGCAAACTTTGCATGGTCGCCAACAAAACAACC
>CAZURP010000255.1:0-2118 GCA_964623715.1 uncultured Isosphaeraceae bacterium
CAAAGGCGACGGTGGGAATTTGCATCGATGCTGCTTCTAGAACGACTCTTGGAACACCCTCTCTGTAGGAAGGGAACAAGAGAATGTCTGCACTTTCATAGAGCGGGACGATATCTTCGAGGCATCCAACGTATTCAATATTTTTTTGCTCGTGAACAAAATCTAGATCTATAGCGTCGGGGTGTACAGAGTCGTTTTAGCCAGCAAGAATAAAATTAACTTTCGGGTGTTTTTTTGAAAGGGCATCTGCGATTGTTATAAACTCTAAAATCCCCTTTTGTTTTAGCAGCCTGCCAATCATTATTATGTTCAACTCAGTGGTGCTAGAACACGGCTTGTTAGTTCTGGTGAATTTTTGGATATCTACCCCAGAACTTGCAATTAATGTAGACCGTTCTTTACTTCCCCAATTGTTTTGTAAAAAAAGTTTTTGATCATCTCGATTCTGAAAAACAGTGCAATTTGCCTTTGGGATGGAGCAACGGTAGCCAAAACCAGCTATTTTTGCAGGAATCCCACCCATGATAAACGCGTGCCCCAATCCCGTGATGGTATTTACGACGACTGTGTTTTCCTTTAGAATTTTTTTCGCCGAAATAGTTCCAAGGATGACTGGTTTTGCATGGAAATTATGCATCAGTGCGGGTTGCCACTTGGCGACAATTTTCTTTAACCTAGCATATGCCGCAATGTCTTTCAGGGGCGACAATCCACCTCGGTTAAAGACAACTTCTTCATGGACCACCCCAAGCTCACACAACTTATCGCTCTCGTCATCTTTTTTTGTTGCGATTACTACCTCCCAACCAGAAGAAATAAACTTTTTAATCAGCAATTCTCTTGAATTTGAGAGAGCGTACGCTCGATTTGCAACAAATAATACACACGGTTTTTTCATACTGACGGTCGAATTGTAGCACTGTACTCTGGGTCTTATTCGACACATTAGAGAAAAACCTGTTTATACTTAGCAAACTCAGCATGCCATATGATCCATCAACATTTTCACCTTGGCCAGTGTATGAACAAGACGAAATAGATGCGGTACAACGAGTACTTGCTTCGGGGAATGGGAATTATTGGGCTGGCGAAGAGGGGAAATTGTTTGAACAAGAGTTTGCTCAATGGTGTGGTGCAAAGCACGGGCTTTGCATGTCAAACGGAACGGTTGCGCTCGAGCTGGCTCTTCGGGCTTGCGGAATTGAGCGGGGCGATGAAGTCATTGTTACGCCACGATCGTTTTTGGCTTCAGTTGCTGCAGTCGTTGCCGTGGGCGCTATTCCAGTATTTGCAGACGTAGAATTTGATTCTGGAAATATTTCTGTAGAGACAATCGAAAAAGTACGAACCAATAAAACCAAAGGAATAGTTCCCGTACATTTGAGCGGCTGGCCGGCAGACATGCCTGCAATTATGGAGTTAGCAAACGAACATGGGATTATGGTGGTTGAAGATTGTGCACAGGCGCACGGTGCATCTATCAATGATCGGCTTGTCGGTTCGTTTGGTCATGCTGCGGCATTTTCATTCTGCCAAGACAAAATTATGTCAACAGGCGGGGAGGGCGGCATGGTGTTGACCAACGATGATAAAGTGCGAGATATAGCATGGTCGTTGCGAGACCACGGACGAAATCGTGAAAGAACATTGTCAAACGATCACCCCTTTGGATTTAGGTGGCTCCAAGAGCGATTTGGAACCAACGGCAGGATGACCGAGATGCAGGCAGCTATAGGTCGGTGCCAGTTACAAAAAATTGATGGTTGGTTGGAAGAACGCACCGCCAACGCAACGGTCTTTGCCAATTTTTTCTCAGGGATCGATGGAATAACAGTTCCAAAAAACCCAGAGAACATAAAACATGCCTATTTTCGTTTTACCGCACTTTTTGAAGATGCTAAAAGACGCGATCAGGTTGTTAAACAACTGCAATCCGAAGGGGTTCCCGCAACGGTCGGGCCTTGCGCTGAAATATACAGAGAAAAAGCTTTTGATAATACGGTTTTTGATACCCCACGGACGCTTTCTGTCGCGCCAACCCTTGGTGGGAAGCCAATGGCTCTGTTGGTCCACCCAGGTCTAAAATCACACACGCATGAAGGTTGTGACGCGGTTTCG
>CAZURP010000256.1:0-2083 GCA_964623715.1 uncultured Isosphaeraceae bacterium
CATCGCGCGGCGACGTATATGGTGAGGGATGCCCCCCTCGCCTCTCTTGCCTTCTCTACCATCTAGTTGGCCAGTACCAGAAGTCTCTCTCCTACCATCAAAACGCCCTGGAGATTTAGATAAAGATCGATACAGCGTGCTACTCCGTGACTGGTTTGCGGATGTAGAAATTTTCCGCGAAGAAAATGTTCCACTGCAAACGGAAGACACAAAACTCGGACAAGAATACGCGGAACTCTGCGGAGCAATGATGGTTGAGTTTGACGGCGAAGAACGCACTATGCCACAAATGGGCGTGTATCAACAAAATCAAGACCGAAGTGTTCGCGAAGCTGCGTGGCGAGCGGTTGCAGAACGCCGATTGCAAGATCGCGAAAAAATTGATGCGATCTTCGATAAAATGGTCGCAAACCGAAATCAAACTGCCAACAACGCGGGCTTTGAAGAATACCGTGGATATATGTTTGCGGTAAAACACCGTTTCGATTACACGCCGGACGATTGCATCGCGTTCCACGACGCAATTGAACAAGAATGCATGCCAATAGTGCGTAAACTTGCAGAAGAACGCAAAGCAGCGCTCGGAGTCGACACACTAAGACCATGGGACCTTTCGGTTGATCCGCACGGCAACGCGCCACTGGAGCCATTTGATTCAGCGGATGATTTGATTGAAAAAACATCGAAATTGTTTCACCGAATGGACGGCGGGTTGGGTGAAATGTTTGATTCGATGCGTGACGGCGGATACTCCCTCGATCTCGGTTCGCGAAAAGGTAAGGCGCCAGGTGGGTACCAAGCAAGTCGCGATCGCCAACGCAAGCCGTTTATTTTTATGAACGCCGCAAGTTTGCCTCGTGATCTTGACACTATGGTGCACGAGGCGGGTCACGCGTTCCATTACATGCTTTGCCGCCATGACGATTTGGTTTGGTACAGAAGCGCACCGCTTGAGTTTGCAGAGGTTGCATCCATGAGTATGGAATCGCTTGCGTACCCTTTCCTTGACGAATTTTATTCCCCAGAAGAAATCAAACGGGCTATCCGTAAACACCTTGAAGGAATAGTGTCTGTGTTACCTTGGGTCGCAACGATTGATGCATTTCAACACTGGATTTATTTGAATCCTGAACACACCAGTGAAGAACGAACTGCGCAGTGGCTTGAACTTGGAGAACGCTTTGGTGGCGGCGTAGATTGGTCAGGACTTGAAGCGGAACAAGAAGCAGTGTGGCATCGCCAATTGCATCCATTTGAAGTTCCCTTTTATTACGTTGAGTATGGCATCGCACAGCTTGGCGCGTTGCAAATGTGGTTGCAATATCGAGAAAATCCCGAAGCAGCACTTGAAGCGTACAAGCAAGGCCTTTCGGTTGGCGCGAGCAAACCACTGCCAGTGCTGTTTGAAACTGCCGGTTTGAAGTTCGACTTTACAGCACCGATGGTTTCAACACTCATGAAAACTGTCGCTGAAGAACTCGATAAGCACGCGTAACAAATGGCGCTTGGTGGCTTCCATTCCATTGCGTATGTTTTAAAGAAAGCTCGTGAAGCAGGCGGTATTCGCGCGCTCCTTCGTGCGATGCGCACACGAAATGCGTGCAAAACTTGTGCGCTTGGCATGGGTGGGCAAGAAGGTGGGATGGTAAACGAGAAGGGCTCGTACCCAGAGTTTTGTAAGAAATCTGTACAGGCGATGGCCGCTGATATGCAAGGCGCGATTACGGAAGAGTTTTTTGAACAGTACTCAATCACACAATTAGCTTCTATGACTCCAAGAGAGTTAGAAAATTGTGGTCGCCTTACTTTCCCTGTCGTTGCAGGCCCCCTGGATCTACATTACACACCGATTACCTGGGCTGAAGCATTAAAGAAAGTAGCGACGAGGGTAAAAGAAACAGATCCGGATCGGTCGTTTTATTATTTTAGCGGCCGGTCAAGCAACGAGGCGGGGTTCTTGTTGCAACTCATGGCTCGAATTCGTGGCACAAACAATGTGAATAACTGTTCTTATTATTGTCATCAAGCAAGCGGTGTTGGTCTAACAAGTGTCACAGGTTCGGGGACCGCCACAGTCGTTCTT
>CAZURP010000257.1:0-2080 GCA_964623715.1 uncultured Isosphaeraceae bacterium
ACACTTTTCTTGCAGGCGGCTTCAAACCAAAACTCACGTTTGACACGCCAAGCACTAAACCACAATCTGGCAATTCTTTTGCAATTATCTCGATTGCATCGAGGGTTTCAACGGCAAGTTTTCTATCCGCTTCCATGCCAGTCGCGATAGTGAACGTCAACACGTCAATCATCATGTCGCTTGAGTGCAAACCCCACTTATTTGTGTACAAATCGTGCAGCCGCTTGGCAATTTTCACCTTCCGATTGGCGGTTTTTGCCATACCCTCTTCGTCGATGGTAAGCGCAACTGCAGCAGCAGCATATTGTATTAACAATGGGCAAATTTCTTCAAGCCGCTGTTCCCCATCCTCAAGGTTTATCGAGTTCACGATGCACCGACCGCCCGCACGCTTTAGCCCTGCTTCGATTGCTTTTGCATCGGTGGAGTCGAGCATAAGTGGCGCATCTACTTGCTGGACAAGGCGCCCAACAATTTCTTCAAGATCGGCAACACCATCACGCCCAACATAGTCAACACAAACATCAAGCACATGTGCGCCACCCGAAAGCTCTTCACGCCCCATGTCGACGAGCCCGTCCCATTGTTCCTCTTCAAGAAGTCGCTTGAATTTTCGAGAACCATTCGCATTGGTACGCTCTGCGATGATCAAAATAGATGTGTCCTGTTTGAACTCTACAGGGGAATACAAACTCGTTGCGCTTGGCAACAGAGGCTTAATGTTCCGAACAAGTGGCTGTACCGAATCTTTTTGCTCAATCAATGCAGCAAGATGCCTTGGCGTAGTGCCGCAACAGCCGCCAACAATATTCACGCCATACTGTTCAACAAATCGTTTCATTGCAGCGCCATACGCGTGGGCTGAAAGTGGGAAATGTGCGCAACCATCAACGAGTTCGGGAAGCCCCGCATTTGGTACCACTGAAATATACCCATCCCAGTGTTCGCTCAACCACGCAATGTGCGATTCCATTAGTTCTGGTCCCGTTGCGCAATTCAATCCAAGTGAAAGAATAGGATAGGGCGCAAGGGCATGCACGATAGTTTCAAGGTTGCTTCCAACAAGCATCGCGCCAGTGGTTTCAATAGTAATGCTCACCATAATCGGCACGTCGTCCGTGGTTTTCTCGCATGACGCTAACGCATCCAGACAAGCATTAATCGCACATTTAACTTGCAGAACATCCTGACACGTTTCTATGAGAAAAGCATCAACCCCCCCATCAAGTAATCCACGCGCTTGTTCGGTATACGAGTCAAGCATGTTGTCCCAAGTAGTTTGCCCAAGGGAAATGAGTTTTGTGCCAGGGCCCATCGAACCAAGCACGTATCTATCGCCCTCTACAGAATCACACGCCACTCTGGCAATTCGTGCAGATTGCACATTGAGGTCGTACGCCCACGATGCTGCTTCTTCGTCAAATTCAGAAAGCACAAGACGATTTGCACCAAACGTATTGGTTTCGACTGCGTCTACGCCTACTTGCAAAAAGGACTCGTGAATCTTTTGCACAATGTCTGGTCGAGTCTTCGTCAGAATGTCAATGCAATTTTCTCGGTCTAGATAGTCGCGTGCAATATCTATGTCGAGTGCTTGGACAGCTGTTCCCATCGCACCATCGAGAATGAAGGTGCCTGACCTAAGAGCAGTTTGTATTTTTTTTCGCATCTCGTGGGAATGTACTCTAGAAACAACTGACTTACAACCGTATATCCGGATAAACGGATAAAGGGTTTTTTTGCCGAAAATCAGAGAAAACGGCTACGATAGACATAGTGCAGATTTTTATCCTTCCAATTTTCCTTTTCGCATCTTTTGGGTTGTTGCAGCCAGAGAGTGCAATAGAGCCTCCAAAAACATCCCCGTCCACAAATGTCACCGAAACCCCTGAAAGCCTTCTGACAAAATCAGTCCTCGCAATCGGCGGCAATCGTGCACTTGAGGAAGTCGCTTCCTTCCAACTGCATGGTCTCATTCGATTAGCAGACGAACGCCCTGTGGTTGAAATTGATTTGTCGACAAGTGGCGGTGGAAAAGTGCTCGGAGTACTCACGTTTGTTGGAGTAGGACAATCGAAAT
>CAZURP010000258.1:0-2072 GCA_964623715.1 uncultured Isosphaeraceae bacterium
AACCTGCGACCCGCTGATTAAGAGTCAGCTGCTCTGCCAACTGAGCTAACAGGGCGAGAAAGTAGTGTACCGTTTTTTATTCTGCGTGCGAAGTGGTTTGGGTAACGGCAAGCGATTCGATTGTTGAGAATACATCTGCCAACGCATCGACTGCAACGGAGAGCTGCTCTTGCGTCGTTGTTCTTGCATAACTAAAACGGATTGCACCCCACTCGCCATCATCAGGCATGCCAATTGCTTCGATGACTTTTGAGTTTTTAAACGCTCCACTTGAACAGGCAGATCCAGACGAAGCACATATACCTCTCTCAGAAAGCATCAGGAGTAACAACTCACCTTTTACTTCTGGAAATGAAATGGAACTTGTTGTCCATGCTCTCTTCGCACCACCAGAATTAATGTGTGCCTGTGGCAATGCCGAAAGTACTTCTGCTTCGAAACCATCACGCAGAGATTCCATTGCTGAAATGTTTACACCCGTAAGCCATTCCCTCGCTTCTCGTGCTGCAACACCAAAACCTAATATAGCTGGAACATTCTCGGTTCCTCCGCGCCGGCCGCGTTCTTGAGGGCCACCCGTCACAAGGGGAGCAATAGACAAACCCGCTTTTGAATACAACGCACCAACTCCTTTCGGTCCATGGAACTTATGCGAAGCGAAACTTAGTAAATCGACCGGAACATCTCCAATATCGACTGGCATCTTCGCGACCCACTGTGTGCCATCACTGTGCAGAAGAACTTTATGCAAAGTGCAGAGCTCCGCTGCTTTTTCAATTGGCTCGATGACGCCGGTTTCATTATTGCACCACATCAAAGAAACAACAGCAATTTCATCTGCGCGGGACTCGAGCAATTCACGTAAGTGCCCCATGCAAAAAACACCATTGGTGTCGTTGCGAAGTCGCACTATTTCCATGCCTGATTCACACAAGTTGTCCATCATTTCACCAACTGCTGCGTGTTCTAATTCACTCGTGACAAGTACATTCCGTTCAGGACATGCATGACACGCTGTTTGGATGGCAAGATTCGCTGCCTCTGTTCCTCCAGAGGTAAAAGTAATCTGGGAAGGTTTTGCCCCGACGAGTTTTGCTATTTCTTCTCGAGCAAGATCAACCTGCTGTCTTGCTTCCTGTCCAATACGATGGATGCTCGAAGGGTTGCCCCATAATGTCTCCATAGCCAACATTACCGCTTTTGTCACACTCGGCAGCGGTTCAGTTGTTGCGTTGTTATCAAGATAAATGCTAGTTGAACTCATGTGAACGTATTGTAATCGTAATCATCCAAGCAAAAACCCCTATCACACCACATGCGAGGAAAATGTAGTGTGGGGAGTCGCCAAACCATGGTCGTGCCAACCAATACAAGAGCGAGCCGATTGCCATAAACAAAAAAGAAAGTGCATTTGAAGTTGCAAGAACTCGCCCCCGATGATCTGGCTTTGGCAACATCTGCATAAGCGATTGCAGCGGCACGGCATACAGTCCTGCAAACAATCCCAATGCAATAAGGCACCACAACGTGGTCCAATACGAAATAGGTGCTAACCCTGCAACAAACATCGAAAGCGCCATCCCGATCGATGCGTATTTTGACATGCGCACTCGAATAGTACCGCGCGAGAGGAAGCCCGCGAGCAATGAACCGAATCCAACAGAGATCCCAATTGAAGCAAGAAGATACGATACTTTTGTATCGCTCACTTCTAACACTTTGCCTAATTCTGTGACGAGTAGTAAAACAATAGTTGCAAGCAAGTAAAAGAACGCCCAGGCAATCGCAATTTTCATCAACGATGTTCGACACATTTCAGTGGAAGTGGTTGCGTAGGTGCGCAGAGGATTCACTGGAACTCGTGTGCGCGGTTCGATCGGTTGTAACCGTGGCAGCCAGAAGATGGCAAACAAACCAAGAATGGCTACACCCGTAAGGACGATGCCTGGCAACCAAGCGCCGATGTTCGATTCAGTCGTTGATTGCAACGAATCGCTTACTATGCCCGCAACCAACATGCCTGTAATGATGGCAACGTTTGTCGTCATATTCAAAATGCCATTTGCCCGACT
>CAZURP010000259.1:0-2055 GCA_964623715.1 uncultured Isosphaeraceae bacterium
TCCAGAAACGCTTGCCTTCTGAATTTTTCGTCCCGTCTGGAACACAAAGAATAAACTGTTTGTCATCTACAAGGCGAATCATGTGCCAATACTTTTTAACGATTTCACTGCTCCCTGTGAATCCGTGCAACGCAACAATTAATGGAAGCGGTTTTTCGCTGTCGTACGAATCCGGAATGTAGACCGAGACATCGCCTCGCCCCGCATCCACTGTGGTCATAGTTTCGCATAACGCACTTTGGATTAAGGAGAAGAGCAGAAGAATTCCAATAAGTGATCGCATCGTGTGTTTCATAATTGCAGGATACCGTATGTTTCACCAGATAAATGGGTAAAGTGGCAAGTGCATACAAAAGCAGGTAAATATCGTTATGCTTTGCGTAGGAGATATACATGTTTGTAAGAATTATCATCGCATTTGTCGCCGTAGTTGTCGGGCTCTTTGTTGGCATGCTCTGCAACATGGGCATTGGCACCCTCAACCTACTCTTCTTCCCAATGCCTGAGGGTCTCGATTAGTTCGATGAAGGTTCATACGAAGGAATCGATGCGTGGTTGAAATCGCTTCCGAACCATGCGTTCATCTTGGTTGTCGTCGCGCACCAATCGCAAGCGTTCGTTGGCGCGTTTATCGCAGCCCTCATTGCTAAACGTAACATGATGTGCGTCGCAATAGTCGTTGGCACGCTTACTACCGTCGGTGGCTTGATGAACCTTCTCTCCATTGAGGGACCAGTTTGGCTGTGGCTCGAACTTCCCCTCTATATTGTAAGCGCTCTATGCGGGGCAAAACTCGTCATTAAAATGCGCAGTAAGTAGTTCAACGCGCAACATCGATGGTGAGGTATGATTCCTCTATGCAACGAACACGAGAAGATTTAGCGAATTTACAACCACATTACCCAGACATGATCAATGAAGTCATCGATGTGACCGACCACAGCCGAAACATGATTTTTAACATGACCGTAGAGGAAGCGACAGAAATAGTTGCTTCTGGTGACCCAGAAAAAATCGCAACAATCGATGGGCACTTCGCACTCATGGCACGAAACGGGCACATCATTCGAATGGCGCGGTCATTGCAATTACCGTTGCGATACTTCATCGTGAAGAAAGTTGCTGGTCCTGCATTACTCATCGCAGAAAGAATAGATGACATTCGGGGGTGGCTTGAAGCGCAAGGTTTCGGTGATCAGTTCCATCCGTCCTACACACGCATGGTACCTGCGCATCACCTCACTGAAATTGCTCTCGTTGGGTGCCCCGACCCCAACCCAGTGTGTACACGTTTTTTTAACCCCCCCGCCCCCGGAAATGGTCAGGATGCAAACTATGCAGAAAAATACATTGCCGAACTTTCGAGTGGCATTTCAAAATGGCTTGACACCATCCCAGAACACGAACCAATCGGAGTCATGTTTTCAGGCGGCATTGATTCAGGCGCTGTCTTCCTTGCAACGCACCACGTTATGAAAACACGTGGTATGAATCTCGCTCGATTAAAAGCATTCACACTCACGATAGACGGGCAAGGAGATGATGCAAAACAAGCTCACGATTTCTTGTCGCAACTCGACCTTGAACTTTTCCACGAAGTCATCGATGCCCCCGGAAGTTGGGTTGATTTGGAAACAGCCGTAAAAACAATCGAAGACTACAAACCACTCGACATCCAAGCAGGCGCAATGACACTCGCCATTTGCCGTGGCATCCGAGAACAATACCCAAACTTTACCTATCTCATCGACGGCGATGGTGGCGATGAAAACATGAAGGATTATCCGATTGAGGAAAATCCTGAACTCACAATTAAAAGTGTGTTGAGCAACCAGATGCTCTACCAAGAGGGCTGGGGCGTTGACGCAATTAAACATTCGCTCACCTTTAGTGGCGGGCTTAGCCGCGCTTGCACTCGCGGGTATGCACCAATGCAAAAATATGGGTTTAAGGGTTTTAGCCCGTTCATGTTAACAAGCGTCATCGAAGTCGCCGAAGGGATTCCATTCATCGAACTCACTGGATGGGATCATAAAAAACTATATGCGCTCAAAG
>CAZURP010000260.1:0-2030 GCA_964623715.1 uncultured Isosphaeraceae bacterium
CTGCTCCAATAACTGCAGGCAAGCACTTTTGGGCCGTTGACAGAGTATTCCTAGGGTGTTAATGAGTTAATTATGCCAACGGCCCAAAAGTGCTTGCCTGCAGTTATTGGAGCAGACGATATTTTGGGCAAGTGCTTCAAGTTGTACCTCGCCAGTGGCGGATAAAGCAGGAAGTGCATATTTAGCAGGTGCTAGCGGGGGAGCAAAATCAATCGAACTGAGTGAAAAGGGCGTTTTTGATGGTGCTGGTGTATTTTCTTGTTTCTCGCTGCAATGGCAACCATTCTTTGCACATTGGCAACAACCACCGCAGCACGATATTTTTTGTGGTGCATGCGCTGCTTCTTGTGCCGTATTTGCAACCGCTGCCATTGGCAGAGTTTGCAGCATCAAGAGTAAGATTGGGATAAAGCGGAGCATCGTGTAAGAATTATACGACGAAATTAACAAGAAACTATTGCGATTTTCAGTCATTTTTACGTCCGAGTTGATTATTCTTTCGTAGTGGCAAGTGAGTCAGAAAAATATAAGCAGATTACACGGCAAATTGAAGCGTGGTTCTCAAAAACTGCACGTGATCTACCGTGGAGAAGTGACGATTATCCTTGGGGGAGGCTCGTGAGCGAGTTTATGGCTCAACAGACACAAATTGCACGTGTTGCGCAGCGCTGGCCAGAAATGATGCAGAGATTCCCCACTCCAACGAGCATGGCAGAAGCAGATGAACAGGATGTACTCTCGCTCTGGCAGGGTCTTGGGTACTACCGCAGAGCAAAGCATCTCAAGCAAGCCGCGGAAACAATCGTGAACGATTTTGGAGGAACAGTTCCCAGTGAAGTGCAAGAACTTTTGAAACTCCCTGGGATCGGAAAGTACACCGCTGGTGCAATTGCATCGATGGCGTTTAGCAAGCGGGAGCCTCTCGTCGACGCGAACGTACACCGAGTTCTTTGTCGGTTGTGGAATCACAATGGCGAGTCGGTTCCATCGCCTTGGACTTGGGAAAAAGCAGAAGAATTGGTTTCTCAGTGCCACTCCCCAAAAATATTCAATGAAGGACTCATGGAGTTTGGAGCAACTGTTTGCGCAAAAAAACCAAGTTGCACAGAGTGCCCACTGAATAAACAATGCAGTGCATTTGCGTCAGATTCGCAGTTCGATATACCAATGCTAAAACAGGCAACAAAGAAAAAACAGATGTTTCATTATGCTGTGGTGATCAAACACGATGGCGAACTAGCTTTTGAACAGCGTGGCGAGTCTGGTCTTTGGGCTGGAATGTGGCAAGTGCCATCTATTGATTCAGAAGTTGCACTTAGCGAAAATGAAGTTTTGCAACAGCTAAAAATTCGTGGACCTCTAAAACCGTTAGGTTCATTTGAGCATCTTTTGAGCCATCGGTCTATTTCATTCACTGTTTTTTCTTGCAATGGTTCTCAAGAACGCAGTTATTCATGGTTTAAGGAGCACGAAGTGATTGGACTTCCGCTTGCTTCTGCCCAGCGGAAGGTGCTCGCGTTACACTGTACAGCATGAAAATTAAAAGCATTATCGTTCTCCTCATCGCTTCGGTCGCGAGTGCCCAACACCCACGGGATTTTGTCGCCGATGACGCGTTGTCCGTGCTCTCAATTCAAGACGGAAATGCAGTGAATGCAATTATCGAAACGATCTACGATGAGCAATCTTCAGATGCAGGGGATGTACGGTACCTTGATATGTTTCTCGCGCAACTGTTTGAAGACCCAACTGCCGTTGATCTATCTCACGAATTTTTGGTTTCTGTTGAGCCGACAGTCCTTGCAGAAGGGCAACGCCCAGCTGGAATGTTTGGCCCTATTCCTCACTTAGTCGTAATCTGCAAAGCGAAAGAGGGAAGGGCATTGAAGCCACTTCGATCAATGCTAAATAGTTCAACAAACGTGGATGGTTGGTTTATTGGAACAGGATCGGATGGAGTTACTGTAAGAACAAAGAAGGAACTCTCACCGATTTTTGCATTTATGCCAAAAGCGCAGATTGGGAATGTT
>CAZURP010000261.1:0-2026 GCA_964623715.1 uncultured Isosphaeraceae bacterium
GAGTGACTTCATTACGGTCCTGTCAATATTCAAATATTTCACTATTTCGCCACCAACGACATTACCCAAACATTCCACTGTGTACGTTGCCATCAGAGGAGAACTATCCCGCGGGTCGTTTACGACGCAGACGTATTCATCAAGTGGTGTTTCGATATATTCAGCAGCGAACTCCAAAGGCGTCATTTCGCCTTTGCGATGGAACTTTTTATCTTTGTCTTGCCACTGCCACATGAACGATTTCGGTGGCGTTCCCAAGTGTATACAAAGAATGCGCCAAACCCCCGAAAGGATCTCACTGCGAACTTCTTCCATGTCTGCGCCTGCAACGCGGATTTGTTCTGCGCCATCGCGAAGCTTCCACTTCAAAATCATATTCATTTTTGCTGTTGCTGAAGAACTCTGCGTTTCTGGCATCGCTGTTTTTGGAACGAGCCCATGTTTATGTACGACATTGACAAACATATTCCATTGACCACCATCGCCAATTGGGTCGCCTAACAGGAATGCTACCGTTCGATCATCGATTTCAGAATCTGCTGTGTCGATAATATTTTGCAAGAACCAATTTGCACGTTCAAATTTGTCCCAGAACATCGCCCAGTTTTGGCTGAACTCAAACTCTTTGACATTCATCTTTTTCATTGCAGGGACGCGAAGCATATTGAGTGCCGCGAAGAGCCAACATCGGCCAGACTGTTTTTGGTTCGCAACTTTCCATTCGTCAAGACGAGTTGAGAATGTAAAATCAGTACCTTGCACAATATCTCGAACCATTGCCACATCGTCAATGGTTGTTTGTGTTACTGCGTTCTGCGATGCCTTTGCAGATAAATCCTGCTCAAACGCGTCTCGAAATGATTGAATCGTATCTTTAGAAATTGGTGTTGTTTGTACTGTTGTTTCTGTAGTTGTCATGTCGCTATTGTAGAAGAATTAATGAACCGAGGGTTAATCTATTTTGGCGCGAATGGTTGGTAGTTGCTCAATAAACAATTTTTCAGCTTTGGCGTGTTCAAACGTAGTCCAGTCGTCACCAGCGTTTTCGTCAGCACTATCGCTGATATATTTGAAGCAGCGGAACGGGACATCCAAGTCGCGACAGACTTTTGCAATCGCGTACGCTTCCATGTCCACTATATGAACACCTGCACTTGGAAGCACACCTGCATCTGTCATAAAACTGTCGCCTGAACCGCATACTATTTCGGGCGAACCAATCATATGATGCCCCTTCTCGTACGGGGTTACATACTTATCAAAGCCAAGTGGTGTACAGTCCATATCTCGCTGGATAAATCCGGTGCATTCCACAAGCCCATGACCGTACTCACTTGAAACCGAACCCGCAGTACCAAAGTTAACAACAAGTCTTGGAGCGTGCTCCAAAATCAATTTCGTTGCTTGCAAGGTTGCGTTGACTTTACCCAGCCCCGTCACAAAAACTTGGTCCTCTTTGTGGAGTGTTGGTATTTCTTCTTGAAGTGCAGTGAGAATGAGCATGTGATGCATTCTACCTCTGTTACCATTTGCCACATGCAAGAATATATATGTACTGGAGTTTGGATTGGCGGAATCACTCTTGGATCGTTGTTGGTGGTTGCAGGAATACTGCACCTTATTCCACGGCTTGGCACGCCGGGCAAGGCGCTTTCGCAGTGGCTCTGCGTTGCTCCTGGCCTAGATCTTCTCGTTGGTTTCTTTACAGGGCTTCCGCTTGTGCTTGGACCAGTCTTCGGTGGTTGGATTGGGCTTGCCACATCGGTGATTGCCCAAGTACTTGCTGTCATGATTTGGACGACGCTCCATGGAGTTGCACATCCAACCGCTCGCAAGGGTCCACGCATTGTGAAGTTTCTTAACGCACTTGTGGGCACATGGCGTAACTTTATCGCCGTGTGGATTACCGCGTTTGCCGTTCCTGTTTTTCTGCTCGTGCGAGTTGCAGAGTTGCTCGTCTATCCATGGCTCGTCTGGCTTATTCGTTTTCCAAAATACAAACAATCCGACTGGGTTCGGGTGAATC
>CAZURP010000262.1:0-2022 GCA_964623715.1 uncultured Isosphaeraceae bacterium
CCGCAACTTCGACCATCGGGAGTGGTCGAAGAAAAGCATCCCCCTTATCTAAAAAGTCGCGTTGGCGATCGACGACTATTTGCACGATGTTACCGAGTGTCGTTTTTCGTTGCCCAACCGCTTCAATAATCCACCTCGCCGCGTTGATATTTCTTTGAATAAAGTGCTTTGTTGATTCGTCAGCATTTTTATCTTTAGCAATTTGTTCATACGCGTGAGAAATACGGATCGGGGGAACCCGCCCACTGCAAATTCCAACAATATACGAATCGGTGTGCGCATCGAAATCAATCATCGCGTCTGGAATAACTGGCAACACGCGCTCTGATGCGAGTAACCGCCCAGGGCTAAGTGTTAACTGATGCATTTTTTCTATAGCTTGTTTTACTCTGTCAAGCGGAAGTCCGCTCTCTTTCGAAACCTTTGGTAATCGATTGTCAACGAGATCGTGCAAATGGTTTGCAATGAGTGATTCCTCTTCTTGCCATGCTTCTGGATCATCCGATACAAGTACCGCCGATTGGATTCGTAGAGACTCTTGCAATGACCGAGCTGCAATCCCCGCTGGTTCAAGCAATCTTTGTAAAGAGTGAATAGTCTCATCAAGCTCCTCTTTTGTTACTGGCGTACCTAACTCTTGTTCAAGTTGATCAAGCATGCCGTTTTCAGAAAGAGTCAAAAAGCCATCTGCATCCATTAAACCGATGAGTACAATACCACGTGCAAGGACCGCTTCTTGCACGTCTGCAAAACTCCAGAGGTGAAGCAACTGTTCTGAAAGGCTCTCTTGCCGAGCACGGATGTTCGACATAGCATCCATCTTCGGGTCGCGTCCATCCATAGAAGCAACTGGGCGCGCGTACTCTTCTTCGTATGAATCAAGTGCGTCTGTTTCATTTTCGTTGTCAGAGGGTTCATCTTCGGTAGATTCTTGCTCGTCGAGTTCAAGCGCGAGGTTTGACTCGAGTTCTTGGTCAATCTTTTCTTCAAGCGCAGGCAAAGGCAACTGCATAATTTCCATTGTTTGGATAATCCGAGGAGCAAGTTGCATTTTCTGCTCTGTTCCAAGCCGTTGCCCCGTTTGAAATCGCATGTCCATAGTTACAGCATCCCTCGACGCCCTGCAATAGCATCCGAAAGAACCTGTGTATTTGCATATTCAATCTGGGAACCACTTGGCAAACCGCGGGCGAGTCTTGTTACTGCGATGCCGCGTATTTTCAACTGCGAAGCAAGGTAGAGAGACGAACTATCGCCTTCAAGATTTGGATTCAGCCCGAGAATAACTTCGCGAATTTGAACACCTCTTGCGTTTGTCGTGCAATCTTCTACGCGTGCAAGTAGCGCGTCCACGGTCAAGTCGCTTGCTTCGACTCCAGCAAGTGGGTCGATTCTTCCTGTTAGCACGTGGTACACACCTCGATACATGCCAGTCGCTTCAAGTCGGATGAGATCTCTTGGCTGTTCAACAACAAGTACGAGTGACGCGTCGCGAGAATGATCATCACAAATTGCGCACGGGCTTCCATCGGCGATGTTGTTGCAAACAGCACAGCAGACAACCCGATGTTTTACATCGGCAATCGCTTGACTTAACGCAAGCGCTCCCTCTTCATCATCCTTTATCAAGAAAAAAGCAATTCGCTCAGCGCTTCGCTTTCCTATTCCAGGTAATCTTGAAAGCGTATCGAGTAATCGCTTCACAGGCTCGGGGGTGCCTTTGGAATCTCTGAGGGACATCGCTTACTTCTTACCCTTCAAATTCGTAACTTTCACAACAGTTCCATCAAATAGACCTCGGGCAGATTTTACAAGTTCATTGCCCTCTACTTCTTCAAAGGATCCGGTCGATTGAGCCTCAGTCCTTGGCATGGATGTCGAGTGTATTGAGACAGATACTTTTCGATTCGCGAGTTTTGAGACAACTTCCTCAATTTTTTGCGTCTGTGCCAAAATGTAATTAGAAGAATCCTGCCCTGTCTCTAAGATTGAGAGTTCGAGTGAACTCCTTTCGAGGTTTTT
>CAZURP010000263.1:0-2009 GCA_964623715.1 uncultured Isosphaeraceae bacterium
CCAGCGTCGATTGCGTTTTCTACAAGTTCCTTCACAATACTTGCTGGACGATCAACCACTTCGCCTGCGGCGATTTGGTTAATGAGCACTGTTGGCAACTTTCGAATCGTCATGTGGTTTCTCTTGCCGTTGTCCACGATCGTTTCATAACAATCGGCATCCTCCGGCCGCGGCCAAATGTCCTTGGGGATGTTTTGAATATAACTGATGCTTGTTCTCGTTTGAATTGTGCAATGTCGACCATCCGTATTATTTTTGTAACAAGACCAACATCTAGCCCAAGCTCTTCCTCAACCTCATCAACTCCCATGTCCAAATCTATATGCAAACGCAACACTGCATCAAGGTCGTCATACGCTGGCAACGAATCTTGATCGAGTTGATCTGGGCGAAGTTCCGCTGACGGGGGTTTTGCAATCGATGATTTTGGAATTGGAGCAGATGCAAAACCGCACTGTTCAAAATTATTGTTTATCCACGTCGACAATACCCAAACATCTGTTTTGTAGATATCCCCAATAACCGAAACAGCCCCAGCCATATCACCATAAAGTGTGCTGTACCCAACTGCGAGTTCTGATTTGTTTCCCGTTGCAAGAAGTAACGATTCTTGCTTGTTTGCGAGAGCCATCAGAAACAGCCCTCGAATTCGCGCTTGTGCGTTCTCTTCTGCAAGCCCACTGACATCGAGACAACCCTCGCTAAAAGTGCGTTCAAAAGCATTGTGCATGTGTTCGATCGGCAATGTTTCCGCAGAGATTTCTAGATTACGCGCGAGTTGTTCCGCGTCTTCCACTGAACCAAGCGAAGAGTAGCGCGAGGGCATGAGGATGCCCGTTACAGCATCTTTGCCAAGGGCTGCAACTGCAAGCGTCGCTACTAATGCGGAGTCAATACCGCCAGAGATTCCCAGCACCGCTTTTGTATGACTCGTTTTATGAAAATAATCTTTGGTGCCAAGCACAAGTGCTTTAAACCGTTCTTCTTCATCGCATGAAGTAATGATATTTTTGATGTGGCTAGTATTTGTACTCACTTCCAACAGACCCGTTTCAAAGAGCGGCATTTTGCCAAGCATTCCCTCTGGCGAAGCAATGAATGAACCACCGTCAAAGACAAGGTCATCGTTCCCGCCAACTTGGTTACAAACAGCAATCGTAAGGTTGTGTTCTGACGCTACATCCATAGCGTACTCGATGTGCGCAAGGTGCTTGCCGACAACAAAGGGAGAAGCACTTGGTGAAAGAATCATCGTGCACTTTTCATCGAGAAATTGGCGAACGGGATTACATTCGTACGTTGGCGCCGCACTCGCATCAAAACCGCGCCAAAAATCTTCACAGATGGCAATGCCTATTTTTTCCCCGCACAACTCGAAACAACAAACACCCTCTCCAGAAACAAAATACCGTTTCTCATCAAAGACATCGTAACTTGGCAGGAGCTGTTTATCACAAACGGCAACAACTTCACCACCCTGCAACACACTCACACTGTTTCGTATCGAACCAGTTGCTGAATCAAATCGAGGATGCCCAACAAGTACCGTCGACGATGTACTTTGTGTTGCAATGTTTTCTACTGCTTCTTGGCATGCTTGTACAAAGCCGACGCAGGAGAGCAAATCACGTGGAGGATATCCACAGATTGACATCTCAGGAGTAAGCAGCACATCGGCATTTGATTCACGCGTCGCATCAATGATCCGTTGTGTGTTGCCGACAACGTCACCAACCGTTGGATTTAATTGAAGCATGCATATTTGCATAGATGTGTATTGTATCAAACAACACGAGCCCGCTAGAAAGCGGGCTCGTGCATTACACACTGGTTCGGAGAAACCAGAAAGGAAAGGAGTTAAGGGTTAATAAACGAGGGCGACTGCGTTTTCGATGGAATCTATGACTTGTCGTACGGTAAATGGCTTGCGTAGCACGCCATCAAAACCGCTACACGTCAACCGTGTGATTTGGCCATCCGTTAATCGACCACTCATTGCAATAATTTTT
>CAZURP010000264.1:0-1996 GCA_964623715.1 uncultured Isosphaeraceae bacterium
ATTAACGCGGGAGACTTACCTGAACCGTTGATGCCGTATAATTTTTCGCCATCGTGCACAATAGCAAACGCATCACCGCCGATTCCGTTTGCACACGGCTCAACAACAGTGCTCACAATTGCAGCCGCAAGCGCAGCATCTACTGCGTTTCCGCCAAGGCGGATCATGTCCAGCCCCGCCTGCGAAGCAAGTGGGTGCGAACATGCAACGACATTTTTTCCAAGTACTGCTTCGCGACTTGATGGGTACGGAAGTGACCAGTCAATCATGAAACACCATCAATCCAGCCGCCACAAATGACTTTTGTTCCTTCGTAGCACACAACCGCTTGACCAGGCGCGCCGCCACGTTGCGGTGCATCAAACCTTACTTCAATAGTGTCGCCAACAGCTCGGACTTTTCCAGCGGCTGGTGGTGTGTTGTATCTAATTTTTGCAGAACATGAAATCCAATCATAACTTTCGTCAATCAACCAGTTTGTATCTTTCGCGAACACTGCATTGGTATTAAGTAATTCTTCGCCACCAATCGTGACGGTATTGAGCACTGGATCTTTGGCAACAACGTAGACCGGCTTGCTCATTGCAATACCTAAACCGCGACGTTGCCCAATAGTGTATTTTTGCTGACCTTCATGTTGTCCAAGAACGTTGCCTTGGGCATCGAGCACATTGCCATGTTTTAGAGAACCGGGTGACTTTTTTTCAAGCAAGTTCGCATACTTGTCATCTGGCACAAAACAAATTTCCTGTGAGTCTGGCTTATTGAAAACGGGCAAATCAAATTCTTTCGCAAGTTCGCGCACTTCGCTCTTTTGTAAGTGGCCAATGGGCAACATCATCTCACCGATTCGGTCTCGGCTTGCGCCAAACAGAACATAACTTTGGTCTTTGCCAGCATCTGCGCCCATGTGCAACTCCGCACCATCTTCGCCTCGCACAATTTGTGCATGGTGACCCGAGGCAACATATTCCGCGCCAATAGATTTCGCATATTCGTGCAATTTTCCGAACTTCAACCAGTCATTGCAACGAACACATGGGTTAGGCGTACGGCCCGCATTGTATTCATCGACAAAGTAATCAATGATGCGTCCAAAATCCTCTTTAAAATTAAGTGCGTAAAACGACATGCCTAGTTTTGCGCTAACGTGCCTTGCATCATGCGCATCGTTGATGGAACAACACCCCTTGTGCCCAATGGTGACCTCTTCCTCCACCTCATCTCCAACGGAGCCAAGGCGCATAAAACACCCAATAACTTCGTGTCCTTGCTGCGTTAACAACGCAGCAGCGACTGAAGAGTCAACCCCACCTGACATTGCCATGAGTACTTTTGCCATAGAGATGTATTGTATCATTTGCACATGCTCGTATACGCAGGAATAGATGAAGCAGGCTATGGACCAATGTTTGGTCCACTCTGCGTCGGCGCATCCGTTTTTGTGCTTGAAGATTACAACCCAGAAGAAGGCGCACCTGATATCTGGTCACTGCTAAGCACTATTCTTTGTAAAAGTCGAAAAGATCGGCACCACAGAATTGCAATAAATGATTCAAAAAAATTAAAGTCGGGATCGAGACCTGAAGATTTGTTTGGATTAGAAAGAGGCGTCGTTGGGTTTTTAGATGCATTGCATAATCGAAAGCCAATCAATGACGACAATGATTATTTCAAACTCGTCGGTAGTTCTATTCCGAATGACGCTTGGTTTGCGAGTTCGACAGTTCTTCCAGTTGCTGTGGATCAGAAAGAGTTGCGCATCAACTCCAATCGCCTTAACCGAGCCCTCGCGGATACCAACATCACGTGCGATTGGTTAATTTGCGAATCCATAGACGTGCAAATGTACAACGAACGTACGTCTATCGAAACAAAAGCTGCCTTAAATTTTTCAATTGCAATGAACCATGTCAATACCATCATGAAAAGGTATCCCACGCAACATCCCCGGATTATGATCGACAGGCACGGTGGACGAAGTCGATACCGAAAC
>CAZURP010000265.1:0-1993 GCA_964623715.1 uncultured Isosphaeraceae bacterium
TTCCAGATGAATGTGAAGCTCTAACTGACTGGGATGACAACGGCGTTGCAGATATTTGCGAAGGTCTTGTTGCATACAACGTTATGACTGGTGTTGGTTACGGCGATCTGAACAACGCAAACATGGAAGCAAACGATGGCGACGTGATCTGGGTTCAAGCGGATTACGTAAACCTACTTGGTGAAATCACGCACTACGATGGCGTTGATAACGACTGTAACGGTGCTGTCGATAATCCAGGTTTGCTGTTGAACCTTCATGATGGTAGTCGCTTCAATGTTGATGGCGATGCACTCATCGGTAGCGTTCACTCAGGAACTTCAGGCACTGCTTCGGTCTCGGCTGACAACGCACAAATTGATTTCGCAATGGCGTACCGCAATGCATCCTTGGATTTCTATGGCGGAACAGTGACTATTGGTGACGCGCTGTTGCGCAGAGATAGTGAACTTGGCATCGATGGTGCTGGCCATGCAGCAGGTACTTGGACTGCTTCTGCAGGTTCAGTGATCTATTGCGACCTCAACGTTGACGGCGAGCTTCGTGGCACAACTGACATCATGGGCGACACAACCGTCAATGGGACCATGCGTGCAACGGATGACATTTTGGTTGGTGCGAACTTAACCAACAACGGGCTTGTTGCTATGCACCGCGGCGTACTTTACGTATTCGGTGACCTCACAAACAACGGCACTATTCTTGGTGAAGTTGACGGTGGCCCTGGGTTCCGTGGTACTGGTGGCGGACCGGAAGCTGGCGATGGTATGCGTGTTGAAGGCAACTACAACGTTGGCGAAAACGCAAGTATCTTCTTGGCACATGAAAACTGGCGATTAGCAGTTGGCGGCAACTTCAATGTTGCAATCACTGACAACACGCAGTTCGATATGTCAGTCGCGACGCTTGACATGGTTGCACACACTGGCCAAGATCCAGTGACGATGGAAGTTCTAAGTGCAGACTTAGGCAATATCGAAGAAGCACTCAACCCAGCAACACCTTGCGCATTGCCAATTGGTACTATCCGTATCAGCAGTGGTGCAACAGTTGAACTTGTTGACGCTGTGGATAATAACTGTGACAGCGGTGTTGCAGACGTTATGTACACGCAAAACTTGTTTGTTGCTGCAGGCGCAGAACTCCATACAAATGGATATATCATTTACACTTCAAATGTGGATAACCAAGGTGTAATCTTTGGTGAAGAAGACATTGTCATTATCAACCCACCAGTAACAGGTGACCTGAATGGTGACAGCGTTGTGAACATTGATGACCTTCTCGTTGTTATTGGTGCAGACTGGGGTCCATGCTCTGGTTGTGCTGCCGATGCAAACGGTGATGGATTCGTTAATATTGATGACATGCTTATGGTCATCTCGAACTGGACGCTCTAAGTCTTAGTATTGACATGTTAGATACACTCGCCCCGCCTTTTGGCGGGGCGAGTTTTTTCTTGGCACAGTGTCTGTTACACTATCACTATGTACTATCACCACACCCAAAAAGGCAAGCTGATTCGAATCATCATGGCTATTTTGATTGTGATCTGCATTGTGATAGCAGGCGCGAATGGATGGAATGCACCGATAGGTTTTTCGTTGTACGGATTGGTGTTTATTCTCAGCATGTTGACGTGGCTCTTGGGTTCACTCACAGTCGAGGTTGGCGGTGAAGAACTACGCCATTATTTTGGTCCCGGGTTTTGGAAAAAATCATATCTGTTAAGCGATATAGAATCAGTTAAGCAAGTTCGGAATTCGTGGCTCTTCGGCTGGGGAATACGGCTTACTCCACACGGCTGGTTGTACAATGTCTCTGGCCTTGATGCTGTAGAAATCAATTTGCGTTCTGGTCGCAAGTTTCGAATTGGGACCGATGATCCAGCAAATCTTTTAACTGCTTTGCAACCCGCATCTTGTTAGAATGTTCACTGCTAGGATAGGTGGCAGAGCGGTTGAATGCGCTAGTCTCGAAAACTAGTATACGC
>CAZURP010000266.1:0-1970 GCA_964623715.1 uncultured Isosphaeraceae bacterium
AAGGAGTGTAAGCGAGCCAAGAAGTACGACTAACTTAGCAATAGTCAAAGTCGCAAAAGCTTTGGCGCGTTCTGGTGATTCTTGTTGCAGGTTGGTGTAGATTGGTAAAAACGCTGCAGCAAGGGCCCCCTCCCCGAACAACCTTCGGAACAAATTCGGCACAAGGAATGCAAAGTAAAACGCAGAAGAAAATGCGCCAGCTCCAAACAGCCTTGCTATTGCACCATCTCGCACCAAACCCATACACCGCGATGCCAAAGTCAATAGCGTATTTGTTCTGGTGTTTTTCTCAAGATTGTCAGTACTTTTGTGTGTATTCATGTTGCTCGATTCCATGCAATTCGGAGGCCGACGAGCAACATTGTCATTGTTACGACCCATGGGTCAAACGTTGTGAATGTTGTTGCAAAACCAACTATCGCTGCTATGGCAATCGTCACAAGAATACCCGGAAGCATACTTTTTATAATTAGGCGTGCTTCCACTTGAATTTCGCATTTTCGAATCAACACCCTAAACACGCAATCCGTAGCCAACAGAAACGAAAAGAAGAATGCCAGGGATGAATATTGTTCGGCAGTCAACACCTTAAGCGCGTACCAAACGAGTCCCGTGCCACCCAACGTAACAAGTGTGCCAATATACAAAAGTGAAACCCATGTTTTTCTTCGTGCAAGCAGCACATTCAGTTTCTCTTGTATGTGGGCTGTCGATGGTCTCGAGAGTGCGCCAGCCCACACCATAAAAGATGCGACCCCTAACTCGCCAGCAAGAACATCTTGCACACTAAATTCTCGGAAGTTTGGAAATGCGTGTTGTGTGAGCTCATCAAAAAGACACCACGTTGCCATGAGCAACCAGCAATTTTTTACCGACTTTACTAAACGCGTTTGCGTAAACAAAAATGCAAGCACCCCGAACGAAACAAAATGCATCATTTTGTCAGGAAAGGCAAAAAACGGTTCTGCGTCGGTTGGCTCACCGAGCGACACGTGTGTTACTATCGTTACCCACAAAAACCAAAACAAAAATGCTTCTCGCCACAGAATTACGACGCGATCATATTGTTTCATTGACAGAGTCTGCTGGCGCACTATCTCTAATGTCTGTTGATGATGCTTCAACAACCACTTCGATAGGTGGTGTTTCAAACACTGTCATAACACTTAGCGCGAGTTTTGCGTAGTCCTTTGCGCCAGCGCAATCGGGTTCGTAATCAAAAATAGTTTGCCCAAAACTTGGCGCTTCAGCGAGTTTCACGTTCCTTCGAATCGGTGGATCAAAAATCACACAGTTTTTCCAAGGCACGTCGCTCTCGCGTGATGCATCAAAGAAACCTTGCAAATCATCGACGACTTCGCGGGCAAGTTTTGTATTTTTTTCGTGCATACAAAGGACGATGCCAGTCACAGCAAGTTCAGGGTTTATTCCACCGACGAGCATCTGCACCGTTTCAAACAAACGGCTTACGCCTTGCAGTGCAAGGAAGTGTGTTTGCATTGGTACGATCAGTTCTTTGGATGCCGCAAGTGCATTGAGCGTAAGTAAACCCAAACTCGGAGGGCAGTCAATCAAAATGTAATCATACGAATCGAGAATTGGCGCAAGTTTTTTCGCGAGCAAATCATGTCGGTCCGTTTTGGATGCGAGTTCAGACTCAGCGGCTGCAAGGTCAACTTCGCTTGTAATCAAGTCGATATTTTTTCGTGCTTTTACGATTGCCTCTTTAGCACTCACCGATTCATCCATGAGCAAGTCGTACACTGATGCACCAGTTTCATCGATGCCAAAATGCAACCCAAGGTGCGTTTGCGGATCGAGGTCGATGACAAGTACTTTGTTTTTTTTGCCCGCTGAATTTTTTTCTGCCGCAATACCTGCTGCAAGGTTTACCGTTGTTGTGGTTTTGCCTACTCCACCCTTTTGATTCAATAATGAAATAATTCTCGTCACACGCGCAGTATAAACAA
>CAZURP010000267.1:0-1958 GCA_964623715.1 uncultured Isosphaeraceae bacterium
GCTTGTGACGACTTTTTGTTCCCCAATAACCGCGAGCGGCTTTCAATAATTTTTTTCGTGCCTTGTTTCGAGCGGCACCTTTTCGTACGCGTGGCATGTGTTGCCTCCTTTATTTTCGCCTGATCGGGGGTTCAACTTTGTGCTGAACACTTCGGCCCGTCAAACAGATCGTTTCTCAAATGGTTGTTTAGCCTGGGTTTACTCGCATTTTAAGCATTGCTGAAATACGCTTGATGTCCGCCTTGCCAACGTAGTTGGGTGAGCTGTACGAACGCATCAATTTGCCTGATTTGTGGCTACGAAGGTGGCCACCGAATGCTCGGCGTACCTTCACTTTGCCTTTGGCAGTGATGCGAATGCGTTTCAAGAGTGCTTTATGTGACTTTAACTTTGGCATATCAGTTGCTCCAATCGAGCCACACAGTGTAACAGAAAAAATGCGGATTGGGAATCGTGATTAGTGCGTTAAAAAGATGTCAATACCACGGTTTTTGCCGTCAAGAACCCAGATTAAATCACCACCAAACACTGGTGCCGCGCCGCTGACAATGGAACCATCATCTCGAAGGTGATTTTGACCAAGCGAGCCATGGGAAGGCGACGGAGTAAGTGGATCGAATTGCTGCTTTGCGAGCATCTTGTCCAAAATTGGATTTCGATCGCTCATGAGGAAGAAAACCCTGCCCTGCTTCTGAATTGCTTTCCATGTCGCAGCTGGCTGGGTTTGGTAACTAAAACCACCGCTTTCTTCGCCGTGCCCGGGACAATTCAAGTGGTGATGCTCGCAATAGCCTGCTTCAGCGAGAAGCTCTGCATCTGTTCGCTCTGGAATAACGCCACCAAAGAGGGATGCTACTTCTGTCGCTTGCTCCGTTGGGGTATTGCCATTGTGATCATTTGCGTAATTAAAAAGTCCGCGACCCACCATTGCCATATTGGATGCGCATTCGTTGTTAATCGATTGATTGCGAGCACTCTTACTGAGCATCGCAAAAACCGAAACCGTTACAAGAATCATCGCAGCGACACTAATTAAGTCTGGCATGCGAATTCGGAAACCACGTTTTGTAGTTTCAAGTTCTGGTGTGTGAATTTGCATACGCGCAGAACGCTGTGCTTCGTATTGGTCGATGCGCGCAAGGGTTGCGTCAATCAATGTGTCGGATGCATCTTCAACTGGGTATGCGCCAAGGAAGCCGAGCATGTGCAAAATTGCTTTTGCGCGCTGTTCGTCTTCGGGCGTGAGATACTCGAGTTGATCAATTTCAAAACCAACGTCTACCAGCTGGTCAAGCATTTCAGCATCAGCCTTTGTCAATTGAAGATGGTCAAATCCGCTGGTCATGAATCTTCCTCATTACTAACTGTTTGCCATGCTTGGCTAAATGCGGCGACGGCTGAGTGCAGTCGACTTTTGACGGTACCAAGCGGTATTTGCAGTGAATCCGCAATTTGCACGTAACTCATTTGTTGGAAGTAACTCAGCAAGAGAATCTCCCGCAAATGACTAGGGAGTTGATCCACAACCGTTCGTATGCCGTTTTGTTGTTCGCTGTCGAGTAGTTGTGCATCTGGCAGTTCCTGATCCGCTTCCATAAGGTCGACGAAGCGTGTGCCTTCGCCGTCCCCACCAATATCTTGCGACAGTGACAATACTGTGCGCTTTGAATGCTTACGATGCCAGTCCCTACCTTTGTTCGCTGCAATTGTAAAAAGCCACGGTTTAAATCGCCTTGAAGGGTCAAAGGTCTCACCAGAAATGTGAATTTGGAGAAAAGTATCTTGAAAAACGTCCTCCGCGGCCGCTCTAGAGCCCACAAACCGAATGAGGAAATGAAGTAAATCATTTTTATATCGGTCCATCAATTCTGGAAAAGCGGAAGAATCTCCGTCAATATGGGCTGTCAAGAGTTCTTCGTCAGTTCGAATTTCGTTTTCAGCAGGCATCGGGTGGACAG
>CAZURP010000268.1:0-1952 GCA_964623715.1 uncultured Isosphaeraceae bacterium
GTTGAAACGATGGCGAAAAAATTGACTTCGTTGCAGATGCGTGGTGATATTTCAAAAGATTTGGGTGCAATGCTTGGCGCACTCGAGCGTGGTGGAATAGTTCCTCGAAGGCAGGCGGATTCAATGCACGCGATTCGAAGGGACGGGAATGCTGCTGTGCATGGAAGCCCGACGCCAGTTCCAACTGCGATGCGAAGGTTGCGTGAAGCGTACAAAATTTCGGGGTGGTTTTGCAAAATAATCAAACGAGGTTCAAAGGTCAAACTCGATGCGTTTCAGCCCCCAATTCCACCGTTACCCATTGATCAAGCTACACAATTTTTGCATGGAAAGATAGATGCTTTAGAGGAATCCATCGAAGAGAGGCGAGTGGCAACCAGAGAATCACTTCTCATGTTTGGTCCCCAAGAAGATGTCCCCGAAGTTACTAGACGAATCATTGAAGAACTAAAAGCACTTGATAATGTTGCAGCAGCAGCAGGGGAACCCACAATTGATGCGGATTTTGTTGCGTTAGTCATGGCGATGGATCTTGAGCAGATCGAAGAAGATCCACGCCATGGCGGAGATTCAAGGCAAGCGAAAAGAGAAGCCGAACAACAGTTAGAGGATATCAAAAAGCACCTTGCAGAGCGCGAAGAAACATTTTTAGCGGAACGAACATTACTACTTGAACAGAGGAACAACACATGATTGTCGTGAGTGAATGGGAGATTATTTTACGCCTTGTTTTGTCGGTTGTGCTTGGTGCAGTCATTGGCTTTAACAGGAGTAGGCACAATAAACCAGCTGGGTTACGAACAATGGCGCTAATCAGCCTTGGGTCGGCAGCGTTCACCCTTATTGGAATTGAGGCGGTCATACAGTTATCTATGCTACAAACTGGAACAGAAAGTTTGACTTCTGGTGTTTCAAAAATGATTAACTTGGATTCAAGTCGAATCATTGCGGGCATCGTCGGTGGTGTTGGTTTTCTTGGTGCTGGTGCGATCATTCAGTCTCGCGGAAAAGTGCAAGGAATGACAAGCGCTGCGAGTATCTGGGTTACTTCGACAATCGGCGTTTCAGCCGGACTTGGGCTGTACATATTAGCGACGACGATTACTTTCATCGCCTTTATTGTCTTGGTTCTGTACTGCTTCTTTGGGCACGACACCGAAGAAGAATAAACAATCCCGCGGGTCGTTTATTGTGTCTGACGTCTTTTAGTTTACTCGTCGGCCCAAGATTTTGACGGTGATGGATTTTCCACAGAGGCACTGAGCCACGGAGAGAAGAAAAGAGATTAGGATTGTCTGCAGTGATTCACGAGCAAACAGATGTAAGTACGCAACATAAAAACACTTGTATTCTCAGCGCCTCTGCGGCATAAAAAGTTTTGGAAGTTACTCCATCCATGGATTTGTAACGTGGCACGCTCTGCCAGTGTTTTCGATGTAATCTTGATGGCCTTCTTCGGCGATATAGAATTTCTTTGCGGGTTCGACTTGCGTTGCAATTGGTGCACCGAATGTGTTATTTGCAGTTAATCCCTTTATGAATTCGGTGGCGGTCTTTTGCTGTGCCTCTGACGTAGTCCACACACCGGATCGATATTGCGTGCCAATATCAGGTCCCTGACGGTCGATTTCTGTGGGGTTATGCATTTTGAAAAAAGCACGAAGCAACGTTTCGTACGAAATTTCTTTTGGATCAAACGTAACTTTGGCAGTTTCGGCGTGCCCCGTTTTCCCAGAGCAGATGTCTTTATAGGTTGGGTCTTTCGTTTCGCCTTGCATGTACCCGCTCTCAACGTTGATTACGCCTGCGCCTTTTTGGAACCAGTGTTCGACACCCCAGAAGCAACCACCTGCGAAATAGGCAGTTTCTGTTTGTACAGGCTTTGACTGCGCGGGAAGTTCTTCTCCGTCTTCATAAAAATGCAACGATGCGGAATTTAAACAGAAGCGTTT
>CAZURP010000269.1:0-1936 GCA_964623715.1 uncultured Isosphaeraceae bacterium
AAATGCCTCACGCGAAAGTGGAAACAAAACCAGCAATCTACAAGTGCCCCGCTTGTGGTGCGCCCACCGAATATCGGTTCGGTAAAAACGGACGGTTTCTTTCATGCACGGCGTACCCTGAGTGTAAGTACGCCGCACCAATTGACCGTAAAGGGCAACCCCTCCTTCCAGAACGCGTAGACGTCGCCTGCCCCGAAGATGGGTCTGCTATGGAAAAACGAACCGGACGGTTTGGTCCCTTCCTCGCCTCTGTGAATTATCCCGATATCAAAACTGTAGTGAACCTTGATAAAAAAGGGTGCGTTAAATACCCCTCGCCACCTGCACTTCTTGTTGAATCGCTTTCTTGCGAAAAATGTGAATCACCGATGAACCTACGAAATGGTAAACGCGGGCCTTGGCTAGGATGCTCAACATTCCCCAAATGCAAAGGAAGAATGGGCTGGAAAACGCTGGAAGACGATGTTCGAGAGGAACTCGAAGCAGCACTCGATATTCATATGGAAGCCAACCCACAGGTCATCGTGACCACCATGAGTGGCTAGGTAATCCCACAAGGCACACCAATCGAAGATCTACTGATTGAAGGCAACGTTGCTGAACTCGAAATCTACGCAGAGTAAGTTTCCGTTGGGATAATTCACCGAGAATCTCTTACAATAGGTGTATGGAACGGCGAAAAACGCGAAAAATACATGTAGGTGATGTGGCAATTGGCGGAGATGCACCTCTTTCAGTCCAATCGATGACCTCTGGGTACACCCACGAAATTGATACGTGTGTTGCAGAAATAAACCGACTCGCAAAAGCTGGCGCGGACATTGTTCGCGTTGCTGTTCCAGAAAAAAAAGACACAGTCGCGCTTCCTGAAATACTTTCGCAAGTCACCGTGCCGATTGTTGCAGATGTGCACTTTCATTTTAAACGTGCCCTCGAAGCGATTGAAGCTGGAGTACACAAGATTCGACTAAACCCAGGAAACATCGGCGACACTGAGCAAGTGCACGCCGTCATAGACGCCTGCAGAGACGCGAACATTCCAATCCGAATTGGCGTGAACGAAGGTTCCGTTGTTGAGCGAAAGGACAAACTGAAACGGCAAGAAGAACTCACTTCTTTTTTTAGTGATCGAAAACAAGGACACTTACTCGCAATGATGATTGCGAAGGTAGAAGAGTACCTTGAAATTTTTGAAGCACGTGACTTTCATGATATTTGCCTGAGCGCAAAACTTATGGATGCTCGGCTCGTTATTGATATTTACCAAGAACTTTCCAAGCGGTTTGATTATCCGCTCCACTTAGGTGTCACACACGCTGGGCCACGTGAAACGGGTTCCATTCGATCTATTTCTGCGCTAGGATCACTCCTTTCTCAAGGTATTGGAGACACCATTCGAATCAGCTACGCGAGCGACCCAGTCTTCGAAGTGGAAGATGGAGTTGAATTGTTAAATTGTCTCGATTTACGAAAACGAATCGGCGCTGAGCTTATCGCCTGCCCAAGTTGTGGAAGAATACAAGATGACTTGTTCAAGCTCGTCGACGACGTACGGAAACAGCTTGCAAATGATATTGATGTGCCAATCAAAGTCGCCGTCATGGGCTGTGTCGTCAATGGACCTGGCGAAGCGGAGGGCGCTGATGTCGCCGTCTTTGCTGGTGATAGACGTGGCATTATTTATGTTCAGGGCGAACGAGTTGCCAATGTCGGAGAAGAGGAAATCCTCGACCGACTTCTCGCTGAATGCAAAACGCTGCAAGAGCGCGTTCGCAATGGTGAAACAAAACTTGGTGAGAAAGCAGTCAATATTGTTGCCCCGATAACAATCGAAGGCAAGAACACGTGAACCGACCGAGAAAGACTGGATTTTCCATCATCGAAATGATTGTTGTCATTGCAATTATTGGTGTGCTTGCAGCCATCATTCTTCCTT
>CAZURP010000270.1:0-1934 GCA_964623715.1 uncultured Isosphaeraceae bacterium
AAACTTGAATCGCAAGCGAATATGCAAATCAATACCCTGCAATGTTTTGTTGAAGCACTTGGCGGACACCTTGAACTCATCGCGCACATGCCAAAAGGTGCTATTCAAATTACGCAATTTGATTCGAAAGCGGGATAACCCAACGTTGTGACTGTCACTCAAATTTTCCGAGCCAGTCGCCGATTTTGGTGACGCCTTCTTTTATTTGGCCTTCACTGCACGCAAACGAAAGGCGCATGTGGTCAGGACCACAACCGCCAAAGTCATCTCCCGGAACAACTGCAATCATTGTTTCGTCAAGCAACGCGCCCGCAAACGAAACCGCATCTGTAATCTCGGTTCCCGCTGGGCTTGTCTTGCCAAAGTAATATGAAATTTTTGGGAACGTGTAAAACGCTCCTGTTGGTTGTGCACACTCAACGTTTGGCCATTTCTGAATAAGTTCAAACATTAAAGCAGACCGTTTTGCAAAAACCTTGCGCATTTCTTCCACTTCGTCGTTCATTTGAAGCGCAACAGGAATAGTCGCATAACAAAAACTTGTGATCGAAGAGTTGATTTGGCTTTGCAATGTATTCATCGCCTTTACGATTGGCTCAGGCGCACAAACGTACCCGATTCTCCAGCCGGTCATCGCGTACGCTTTTGACAAACCATTAATCGTAATGACCTGCCCTGCTATCTCTGGAATAGAGCCCAACGATAGGTGTTCTATGTCGCTGTAAATTAAACGCTCGTAAATTTCATCGCTAAGAATGTATACGTCTGGATGGCGTTCAAGCATTTTTGCAATTGCTTTAAGTTCTTCGGGGGTGTACATCGTTCCGCAAGGATTGCTTGGCGTATTAAGCAAGATTGCTTTTGTATTCTGTGTAATCGCTGCTTCTAGTTCTTCGGGTGTACACTTGAAACTAGTCGCAACTGTCGTTGGTACTTCAACCATCGTGCCGCCCGCAAGTTCAATCATTGGCTTGTAACTTACCCACGCTGGAGTTGGCACAACCACTTCTTGGTTTTTGCCAGAATCGAGAATCGACATCAACGCCAAATTGATCGACATCTTTGCGCCAGCATTAATCGCTATGTTTGCTTGCGTGCAATCGATATTGTTTTCGGTGCGGAATTTGTTTGCGATTGCTTCGCGCGCTTCGGGCGTTCCCGCAGATGGCATGTAATGCGTCGTACCCGAACGTAATGCTTCGATAGCTACGGCACAAATTTTATCTGGTGTAGCAAAATCCGGCTCGCCAGCACCAAACGCAATGACTTTTTCGCCTGCTGCCTTGAGCTCTTTCACCTTAGCACCGATGGCGAGTGTGATTGACGGTGGGATTGATTTTGCTCGGTCAGATAGTTCCATGGATGGAAGGATAGTCGATGTTTGCATGTTCGGTAGAGTACACGAGCCGCCCTTCTGATACCATGCCACCCATGCATTTTGAAGCACATCAGCCAATTATTGACGACCTCGAGGCGCGGATTTTAACGATTCGTGACTCGCTTTGACTACGACACAAAAGTAGCAAAAAGAGAGCAACTACAAGAAGATATGAACGCGGCGGGATTTTGGGACAGCCAGACAGCCGCCCAAAAAGTCATCAATGAATACAAAGTGCTTAAAGCGCAAACTGGAGATTTAGAAGAAGTCATTGCTGACTTTGATGATTCTGTTGTTGGGTATGAACTTGCTAAAGAAGCCGGCGACGATGAGTTGCTCGCTGAAGTAGATGGGCAACTCTTTCGAATGCAAAAGCGCATGGACAAGGTTGAAACACAGTCCCTCTTGAATGGCAAGCACGACCACCGAAATTGTTTTGTCTCGATTCAATCACGCGACGGAGGGACCGAGGCAGATGACTGGGCATCAATGCTTGATCGTATGTATAAAAACTACTGGGAAAATATGCACTTCAAAGTGGAAGAAGTCAGCACGA
>CAZURP010000271.1:0-1904 GCA_964623715.1 uncultured Isosphaeraceae bacterium
CCAATTATGGAGTAGTTCATGGTCTAAATAGCCAGGGGCAAGAGATTTAGGAGCCATCAACAACCCTTGGACCAAGGACTGTAAAACCAGGATACGCAAATCCACTCGAAAAGAAATTTTCGACAATCGTACACTGAGAGTAGGGATATTCGCCAAGAAGCGGAGTGTAGAGTTGAAGATATTGCTCCGCTGCATCGAGATAATAGTTCGCTTTATCCGCGTGGCTTGGGGCAAGATGCACCGAGATAGTGACAATGCCTTGAGGAGTTGCTACGTTAGAAGTCGAAACGATATGTTTGTTCCCAACGAGCGCCATGCCATCGACAGGTCTTGGTGTGATCCAACGGCCTTCTTCGGCCGGATTACCGCTGCCGACAAATTCCCAATCTTCGATTGGCTCGATTTGCAATTCAATGGTGCGAAGGATTGGGTTGCCTTCACCGTCAACGGGGGTTGGATACCACCCTGCCCAGTCGGACAAAAACACACCATCATCGCCAATATGTGCGTCGACTGAAAAATTGTGAATCTGCCCTACACGTTCACCAGATTCGACATCGTCTTGAAAAGTGCCCTTCCATTCGATGTACCCATCTGTGGAACGAAGAATGGTGAGTCCTTCTGTATCGATGGAACTCTCTTCGCAGTCTGAAATGATTGTGCCACCATGAAGTGTTCCTGTTGACGGATCAATAGTAATGTGCAAGGTTTGGTGTGGGTTTGCGGAATATAATAAGCAGGCAATGGTAAGTAGATTCATAAGAATTGCATTTTACATCGGACTCGCTTTGTTTGTTTCTTGTGAACAACAAACTTCCAAACGAGTTGCTACGTTTGTAAGCATGGGGACTGTTGTGCATGTGCAACCTGGCAAGTATGTGAAACAAGTAAAAGAAACTTTTGAACGAGTCGATGCTGAAATGAGTGAATGGAAATCTAACTCCCCTCTCTCGCAAGTGAACAAGTCTGCTGGAAAAGCAGGAGTCGTTTGCCCCAACGAAGTCGTCGAGGCAGTGCAACAAGCACTTTCGATTGCAAAGTTAACACAAGGAGCGTTTGACCCAACGTGGGCTAGCATGTGGCACCTTTGGGACTTTACTTCAGGCCGTTTCCCATCGGAAATAGAAGTTGCCCGTTTACTTCCACTGGTGAATTGGAAAAAAGTGGTCGTTACGAACAACACCGTTTTGCTTGAAAACGCTGACATGCTTCTTGGTCTAGGAGGAATCGCCAAGGGAGTTGCGTTGAATGATTCACGAGATGCTTTACTTGCAGAGGGAGTCCAAAACTTCATGCTGCAAGTTGGTGGTCAGGTGCTTGTACACGGAGGTGAACGTGTCGTTGGCATTCGTAACCCAATAGGTCATGCCTATGAAGTCGTTGGTACAGTTATGTTGAAAGACACAAGTATTTCAACGAGTGGTAATTACGAAAAATATTTTATCGAAGACGGCGTTCGCTACCACCATATCATTGACCCTTCGACGGGGTTTCCGACCAGAGGAACAAAGAGTGTTTCGGTCATTGCTGAAGATGCAGCACTTGCAGACGCACTTTCAACTGCACTAATGGTGATGGGTGTCAAGGAGGGTCTCGTGTTGGTGGAGAAATTGCAAGGCATAGAAGCCTTATTTATTGATGAAGCGATGAAAATACATCGAAGTACCAGTTTTCATTTGGAAATTCCAGCTTCTTGAAGTAAACTGTATAGATGATTCGGTCTCTTTCTTTATTTGCATCTGCACTTTGTGCAAGCACACTTTCTGCAGGCGAGATAGCGTGCTGGGGAGACGATACGTTTGGCTAAACGGTACCACCGAGTGGGAACGACTTTGTCATGGTTTCAACGGGCTATAAATTTACACTTGGATTGAGAGCTGATGGCACGTGCCTTGGTTGGGGAT
>CAZURP010000272.1:0-1888 GCA_964623715.1 uncultured Isosphaeraceae bacterium
GAGGTCGGAGGTTCAAATCCTCTCAGCCCGACTTGCAAGAATAATTTATTTTTGGTCGCGGATGATCCGGATTTTGGCAGCTGGTATAAATCTTCCAGAATCCATACCAGCGCACGGGGTCTCTTTCTTTGCGCGTTGCCAAGCTTTCTTAGACTGAAGATTTTCGCTCCAGAACGGCCACGTCCGACACTGTAAAGGCCGTGCCTCGTAGAGTTTACAGCTCGGCTTCTCTGTATCACGGTCAAGAAATACACAATCGTATTTTCCTGAAATCACATTCTCCGTTAGCGACCAGCGAGCTCCAACCTTCCGCGAATACCGAGCATAGAAATCTTCAACACGCATGCCAAGCTTCTTTGCCATCGCCCTCCCCTCTTCGTCTGTGAACCACACTGCGCCCGGTGGCCCAGTGCAACAATTCCCACTCTGGGTACAGGAAAAACAAAGTCCTTCTTCAAACCATTCGCTCATTATTGCATCCTATACCATCTATTGACGCAACACAGCACGTTCTTGGGCTTGTATCATCGCGACAAGGAGACTTTACATGGCACAGGATAGAGGACACTGGGGATCAAGATTTGGTTTTATCTTGGCAGCCGCTGGTTCCGCTGTCGGGCTGGGGAATATTTGGAAATTTCCTTACATCACGGGTGAAAACGGTGGTGGCTGGTTCGTCTTAATTTATCTCGTTTGCATTGCAATGGTTGGTTTGCCCATCATGATGGCAGAAGTGTTACTCGGGCGTTCTTCGCAACTCTCTCCAGTTGGCGCTTTTAGAAAATACTCAAAACCCGGGAGCCCGTGGATGGGCGTTGGGTGGATCGGTGTCTTCGCGGCATTCATCATTCTAAGTTACTACTCCATTGTCGCTGGGTGGTCGATGCATTACACCTGGGCATCTCTCACCACAGGCTTTTCAGGCATGAGCGCTGAAGACATCGGCGAGTCTTTCAATGCAGTGTATAAAAATCCGTGGCTAAACGTCGGCTGGCATGCGTTGTTTATGTTGATTACCATCGCAATCGTCGCGCGCGGTGTGAGTAAAGGCATCGAACTTGCAAGCAGAATTCTTTTACCACTTCTGTTTTTCATTCTGACCGTACTACTTATCTTCGCATCAACACGCGATGGATTCGGTAAGGCATTCGAATTCATCTTCTACCCCGACGCAACAAAACTCACAAGTGCCTCCGTCCTCGAAGCGCTCGGGCACAGTTTCTTCTCGCTCTCATTGGGCATGGGTGCGATGATTACGTACGGCAGTTACCTACAAAAACGAGACAACATCGTTTCGACTTCGGTCACCATCGCCATACTTGACACCACTGTTGCGATGATGTCTAGCCTTATTTTGTTCCCAATCATTTTCACCGTTGGCATGGACCCAGCAGCGGGACCTGGCCTTGTGTTTGTGAGCTTCCCTATCGCATTCAGCCAAATGCCCGGCGGTGCAGTCCTCGCTCCGCTGTTCTTCCTACTACTCACATTTGCAGCACTCACGAGCGCAATTTCGTTGCTCGAAGTCGCAGCAACGTATTTCATCGACGAGCGAAAAGTTGGACGAGTGAAGGCCGCCGTTCTCACTGGCGTTGCCATTTTCATTTTTGGTATTCCTTCAGCCCTAAGTGGCGGCACAAAAATGTTCGGAAGCGGTTTTTCAAACATGACCCAAGCCGTCTTTGGCGAGGGCGAAGGCAAAAACTGGTTCGACTTATTCGATTATGTTTCGAGCAATTGGCTCCTTCCCCTTGGCGGCCTTGGCATCGCGCTTTTTGTTGCGTGGAGCATGGGTTCCGCTGCTCTTGAAGCGGGATACAGCACAAGCAACCCAATAAGCAAGGCATACTGGACATGGATTTACTTATTGAAGTACCTTGTACCGATT
>CAZURP010000273.1:0-239 GCA_964623715.1 uncultured Isosphaeraceae bacterium
CTGGTCTATACAGTGAGTAGACTTGGGTTGACGGTTGGTGCATGACCACCGACATCATTAAGTTTGCATTTCCATCTCCACTCATCGTAAGGGGAGTGATTTCGTCTTCTGTTGTTTCAATTGTCGACTTCATGTGAGAACCGGAAGCCCAAACGCCCTGCCCTCTGTACGCATCAAGAACCGCCCCTCGCAATCGTAAACCTTGTTGCATTCGTACAGATTCGCCCGTCATGTCTTTA
>CAZURP010000273.1:249-1888 GCA_964623715.1 uncultured Isosphaeraceae bacterium
AGCGCATCAACCCCTGGACTCAACGACATTCTCTCTAATGCATTTTCGGAAACACCGACTATTTTTGGCACAACGTCGAACTTTGCTCGAGGGGTTGCAACAAAAAACAAACACGAACCCAGCAAACCAACTAAAAGAAACAATGTTGCTGTTTGACGAAACGCTTTACGAACTTGCAATCCAGTCACTGGCCTCGTCCACGGCGTTGAATGTTCAGCAGGCACTGCTTTAAACCTTTCTTCCCGCATTGTTTCCATTCCATGGTGCAATTGGTACAACAACAAGACCCATGCTGCAAACCCAGACCATAGCACAAGCATAATGCCGAACAAGAAATCTGTCGCATACAACGCGCCAACTGTCATCAAAAGCAAGCCGAGCAACAATAACTGCGCTTCATTTTCGACTGTTCGTTTTCCGTACAATTTTATTATGGTAAGCCAAATAACAAATTGCCCCAACACCATTGGAAGTTGGTCCACCGGTCCAAACGCGTCGAAGAGTGAATAGAGCAGGGCGACCAACACCAACAATCGAGCAATCCAAGGCGGAACCGATTTCCCTCTTGGTCCTTCTGTCACATACCAACTCAATGCCGTCAGCGTCCCAGCAATCACCAAAAGTGAAAAGTTACCTAAAGCGACACACTGTGCAAGAATAGCGGACAGCACAAGCGCGAATCTGAGTATTCGATAGGAATGTAGAAGTTTCATCCTGTCTTACTCCGTTCGTTCTCACGTTTCAACGAACCGAATTGTTGCGCGGTGAAGTACCAAGCATCTTTTAGTGATTGTATTGGCGTCGCCCTGTCGGGGCGAATCACGACCAGACCCGATTGTTTTAGTGCAGCCAACGTCCGTATTTGAATTGGCTCTCGATCGAGATCCAATTGTATTTTTGCAAGAGATGACAACAATCGATGAATATGTCGTTGGCTACTATGAAAATTCCCCACTCCTTGCAACGAAAAACCAAACACCGTAAGTGCCACTTCTTGCTCTTGCCGCATTGCTTCAACAATAGTTGATGCGCAGAGTGAAATTGCCTGTTCTTCAAGAGTGCGCTTGTCTTCATCGCAATGTAACTCTTCAGTCGGTGTCGATAAATCCAGCACAACTCGAACGCGTGGCAAAGATGGTCGCGAGCGCTGAATACAAACAAGCTCGCCTCTTTTTGCGGACGCTTTCCAGGCAATATCACCGAGCCTATCGCCACTAACGAGTTCTCGTAAGCCAAAATAATCATCTCCCCCGCGACCACGACGATTGCTCCGTTGTCCAAGTTGACCGCTTGAGACTATTGCATGCAAGATAGAGGGACGCAACGGCACAACTTCCGGTTGCACGAGAACGTCCACTTCTTGGCGAACAATTTTGGACGACCGAAACATGCCAAATGGAAAGCTTGTGGTGACACGGATTCGATTAAATTTCGCTTTCCCGCGATTGGTCGGCCAAAATATTGCTTCGCCGTGCACAATTTCATTTGCCCCGACTTCCATTATCCAACCCCGCGCTTTTCGAAAGTACGCACTCCACGTGGATTCTTTGGTTTCCAGTTCTTCAATCCACAAACTAAAACCCGCAAACCACTTTGAAGTATTTCGCACTTCATATCGAACAACGTACGGCTCGCCAAC
>CAZURP010000274.1:0-1887 GCA_964623715.1 uncultured Isosphaeraceae bacterium
CAACGACGTTGCCGCAAGTGGGCTCCGTTTGTGTAATCCAGAAATGTCTTCCAAAGTGTCCACTGCCTCGCCATCGCGTGACAGGCACGCAAGCGTCGCAAACGCTGAAGTATTCGTCGCTCCGTAAATTACAAGGTACACAAGCACTGCAACAATGCCAAGTGGTGGACCAGCAATGATGCCAATTAGCATGTATCCACTATGCGCAATCGAGCTATACCCGAGCATTCGCTGTGTTGACGTTTGCAACAATGCACCAATGTTCCCAAGAAGCATCGTCAGCACTGCAACAACCCAGAGTGCCATTTCGATAACAGGTGGTAATCCATTTTCCCAACCAACAAGCATGCACAACAAAATGATCGCAAGCATGCCCGCCATTTTTGGAATAAATGCCAAGAACGCGGTGACTGCAGCAGCGGCACCTTGATACACGTCTGGCGCATATAAGTGCATAGGAGCTGCAGCAATTTTGTAACACAAACCAAAGATGGCTAGTAACAAACCGATTTGTCCAAAGATAGCAATCCCGTCATTCGCTCGTTGTGCAGCGAACACATCGACCATTTCGGTAAACACGAATGTGCCCGTTGCAAGATACAGCAATGCAAAACCATACAACATCAACGCAGCTGAAATTGCGCCAAGAAAGAAGTATTTCATCGCTGCTTCTTGCGCGACTTTAGACCAACGGCTAATCGCAACCATGACATAGGTTGGAAGAGAAACAAGTTCCAAAGCAAGGAACAGCCAAATCAAATCACGCGCTTCGCAGAGCAACATGACACCTGAAATACTTAAGAGAAGTAAGGCGTGAAATTCGCCACCGCTTGTGCGCAATGCGCTAAACGTCGCTTTACCTTTCGCAATCGCGTGTTCGTATTTTCGGTCCATCAAACCGCCTGCAGACATCACAAGCAGAATACCTACGATCGCCACGGAAAATTTTATATATTTTCCCAAGTGAGGCAAGAGCGAATCAGATGTTGCCACTCGTTCTGGCGTATAAACAAACGGTACAGCAATACAGGCCATTGCTAAGAATGCACAAGCGATAAACCCAACGTTACGTCGAATACCCGCGGTTTTAGAAAGACCAGATATCGCACAAACAACTGCGCCTGTGAGCACTATCAATTCAGGGATGAGGAACCAAAGTCGATCAGCCATGTTGTTCCTCCTTCTCAATCACAATTGGAGTTACCGGTGACGCCTGTTCTTGTTGCACAATACGTGGATACGGCGAAAGAACATCTTCGACTGAACCTCGCATTGCATCGGTCAGCACTGTCGGCTGCACGCCAATCCAAATGCAAAGGACCGCAAGCGGAACAAGAATACCAATTTCACGTGGGTTCAAATCCGCTGGCAAAATATTGTTATCGCTAGCATCACTGCTGTGCTCGGGCTCTTTGAGTTTTCCAAAGACAACTTTGCCAACCATAATCAAGAGATACATCGCAGCAAGCACCATTCCTAGTGCAGCAATTGCTGCGTACTCAGGCCCAAGTACACCAGGCCACTGCGGAGCAGTGTCGGTTGCAATAAACGTTCCAAGCAAACACATAAACTCGCTTACAAAACCGTTTAACCCAGGCAAGCCAACACTTGCAAGGACAAAGAAGACCATGAAGCAAGACCAGACTGGCATTTTCTTCGCGAGCCCGCCAATGGCATTCATGTCTCTTGTGTGGTATCGCTCGTACATCATGCCAATCAAAAAGAACAACGCGCCTGTTGAGAGGCCGTGGTTAATCATGTAGAGCACAGCACCTTCAAGCCCAATTGGGTTCAGCGCTATTAAGCCAAGCACGCAGAAGCCAAGGTGACTCACCGAGGAATACGCAACGAGTTTTTTCACATCGTCCTGCACCCAACAAATAAGTG
>CAZURP010000275.1:0-1882 GCA_964623715.1 uncultured Isosphaeraceae bacterium
TTGATCTTACTGCTATGTTCGGCCCACGCGTCGGACAAAAAGGAGACACGTTCGCACTGCGTGTTGAGGGAGAGTCGATGAAGGATGAAGGCATTCTCGAAGGAGACTATGTGCTCGTGCAAAAACAATCCACCGCAAAGAACGGTGATCGTGTTGTCGCACTGCTTCCAGATGGAGAAACCACCTTAAAAACTTTTTTCAAAGAGAGTGACGGCAGTATCCGGTTACAACCTGCGAATGTTGCTTTCTCCCCAATTGTTGTCGAACAATGTCAAGTACAAGGAATCGTTACTGGTGTGTTGCGTTCGTATTAACCTTGGATAGTCGAGCCCAGTTACTAACTGCCTCCTCAATAATATCTTCTGGGTGGACAGCTATCCCCACCCAACCATCTCGAATTGTTTGAAGGCAACCTGCGGAAGCACTGTCCCCTAGCCGGCCGGGCACTGCAAAACACTGCCTTCCGTGCTCTTCAACAGCGATCCTTGCCGTAATGAGTGCACCGCTTCTACGGGCAGCTTCAACGACAAGGACCACCGATGACAAGCCGGAAACAATACGATTTCTTCGTGGAAAATATGCAGGCCTTGGCGGTCGATGACACGGAAACTCACTCATAACGACACCGCCGTTGCCCACAATCGAGTTAAAAAGCGATTCGTGCTCTGGTGGGTACACAACACTTAACCCTGACCCTAGAACTGCTGCTGTCATTCCACCCTGTTGTAAAGCAGCTCGATGCGCGGCAGCATCAATACCTCGTGCTCCACCTGAAACAACGGCAATATCAGAATCAACAAGCTCTTTCGAGAAAACTGTTGCTTGTTCAATTCCGTACTGGGTGCATCTTCTGGAACCGACGACGCCGACTGAGGCAAGTGAAACTGCCTCAAGATCGCCTCGGTACCACAGGGCACTTGGGCAAGCGGGGAGCGGCGAAAGCAGTTGCGGAAAATCGTCGTCCGTGACGAGGACAATCTTCGCTTCCATTGCCTCGGCTGAAAACCTTGCAGGGTCAACTTCCATCCGTAGCATTCTTTCTCGCAACATTTCGCCAGCTCCCGAAGGCAGGACATCTTGTGGTAGACCAGACCACAGCGCATCACCCGCCTCGTTTATACCGCCTGTCGCCAAAACGAGCTTTGAAAGCGTTGCGCCTCCGAGTCCATCAACACAGAGAAGTCGCAACGCGTTATCAGTAATTTCATCGATATTCCATGACATGCACGGAAGCGTAACGTGATTTTGAGCGCCTTCTCAATTAACTGCCTTTTTTCTTTAAAAAGAAAAAAAGCAAGTTGTAGTTACTTTTCAATACGCGCCGGTACTGAAACTAAACCTACAAATAGAGCAAAGACGCCTAAGCCAAGAAGCCACAGGCGACCCTCTCCCTCAACAAATTGCGAGAGCAGGGAAGCGTGCACTGTTTTCATGGAAACGGTTTTCATTCTTTTTGCTCGTTGAGCAACCCATGCCAGTGGAGTGCTTGGCGCTGATGTATCAATGACGATAGCGTCGCCTGCTGGTGATTGGTTGAATTGCATCTCCGTTAGGCGTTGCTGAAATGCAGGGTCGCCAGAAGTCGCGTCTTGTAAAAAGGATGTGTAGACTTCCACGCGGTACGCTAGATCATCCGCGTTCGAGATGATGGTCTCTTTTTTTGCAAGTAATGCATCCAAATTATGGTGCGCTGGTAGGATAATTGCCACGGTGGTGAGGATGAGACCGCAGAGCAAATACACCCAACCAACATCAAATCTTGCAAGTAATCTCACACATTCAGTATCGGCAATTCTGGCATTTCGAAGCCAATTGGCGTATACTACGCAACCCCTATTGCGGGGTAGAGCAGTCTGGTAGCTCGTCAGGCTCATAACCTGAA
>CAZURP010000276.1:0-1873 GCA_964623715.1 uncultured Isosphaeraceae bacterium
CCCCTGGCTATTTAGACCATGATCTACTCCATAATTGGTGGGGGACCGGCGTGTATGTTGACGCGACGCATGGGAATTGGTGTGAAGCGCTTACAAGTTTTTCTGCCAACTACGGACGCAGGGCACTTGAAGATGGGGCAGAAGCATCACGAAAATATAGACGTGGCTTGTTGAACAAAGTTTCGCTCGACCCAACACTCGATAACGGCTCGCTTTCAGATTTCGGTTCCGCTGATCCTGCCGATGGGACTGTGGACCGATATGTCGGGTATGACAAAGGTGCGTTTGTCTTCATGATGCTTGAAGACGTACTCAACGAGGGCGCTGTTGAAGATGCTTCAACAAGCAAAATTTGGCCGATGCTCGCAAGGTTTGCCAACGACAATATGGGCAAATCAGCATCTTGGAAAGATATTCAAGTTTCTGCAGAACAGACATTTCCAAACAGACCCTCTGGATGGCTCGATTCGTTCTTCCAATATTGGGTGTACGAACACAACGTGCCTGTAACTTCTTTAGAACTGGTTGCAAGCCCACCCCAAGCAATCGAGATACTTTCCGGCAAGAATTGGAAAACGATCGATCCGGATTTTCGCTATTACCGTTTGTTCCCAAAAGGCCAAATCAGTCCAACCATTGCCGGTACGTTATCCGGAACTTCTGTTGAAATCGATTCTACAGAAGAAGTGTTAAACGACACAGGTGCCTGGCTTGCTGAAGTCGTTCAAGGAAAAAACCTATTGCTCATTGGCCGTGAGCCAATTGAATCACATGCGAACATTCTTTCTCGTTGTGAAGACGCAATCACATTTACCGATAATGGTTTTACCATTGCTGGAGAAACTTACGAAGGCAAAGACCTCGCTGTCTTACACACAATGAACCATCCAACAAATGATGGGGAGTTCATCACCTTGTTCCACAGTGTCGGCGATGCGGGCTGGGAGCGATTGCGTTTCATCTGGTACTACACCAAAGACACCACTGTCATTTGGAACGAAAACGAAACGCTCCTTCGCCGAGTGTTTGAACCTTCAGGTCGCTTGCAACTCCATTAATCACCCCTAAGTAACTCCGCATTTTCAGAGGTTTTAATCTACCGCGGGTAGATTAATTTGGAACGTGGAAGAAGCCGCCGCCGTCGTCGACGAGCTGGCCGTCTTTGGCAAGTGCGAGCCAGACTTCCATGGGATAGTCGTGGGGGGCCATCATGGAATCGACCGATGCGTCTTTGCCACTGGTAAGTGGGCCAACGCCAAGTTTTGACTCCCGATCAAGCACCATGAATTTGACTCGTTTGCGAAAACAACGCATCGCTTCAATTTGTGTTTCATGATCAAGTTCGGGTACATCCACGGCTTCGCTGATTGAAAGGGCAACTTCAGTACCCTGTTGAAGTTGTGCAACAACAAGTTGTAACTCGTCCTCGTCTTTGTGCATTATTATTTTCGCCGCAACAGATGAATCCACGTCTGACTTCAAAAAAGCCTTGTGCAAATCTCCCCAGAGTGCGCCAGGCTCTTCGCTTTTCTGAATCTTTTCTGCCACTTCAACTATGGCATCGATGATGTCCTGCGGAGATTGGACAGGCACTTTATACCCGCCACCTTTTTTCTTTTTCTTATTTTTTGCCATGTTGTTTTTCCAGAAGCCATTTATTGTTCGCGGGAGCAATATCAGGATACGCACCCTCACTGTCAACTTCAACTTGCACTGCAGGTGATTGAACATCGAAGGATTGACGGTGTTGACTCGACCATGCCCAAACTGTCACTGGTAACTTGTACCTCTGCACAGAACCATCTTCGCACGTAATACGCACATCGACTGGGCAGACCCAGTCGCGTAGCTTTCGGGACGTGACTAGCCCTCC
>CAZURP010000277.1:0-1866 GCA_964623715.1 uncultured Isosphaeraceae bacterium
GATTGGCGATTACTTGCGTGGTATCTATCAACAAAAAATCGATGAGGATCATCCTGAATTTGCGAAACACGCAGAGGCGGTTACCGCAAAAATTGATGCATTAATGAACATTAAGGGCTCGCGTACGCCACTTTCGTTCCAGAAAGAACTTGGCGACATCATGTGGAATTGTTGTGGTATGTCCCGCAACGCAAAAGATTTACAGAAAGCACTTGAACTGATTCCCGCCCTTCGAAAAGAGTTCTGGTCAGACGTAAAGATTGCTGGGACAAAAGACAGTTTCAACCAATCGCTCGAACGAGCCGGTAGGGTAGCTGACTTCTTAGAGTTTGCAGAGTTAATGTGTAAAGATGCACTTGAACGCGATGAGTCGTGTGGTTGCCATCTTCGAGAAGAGCATATCCATGAGGATGGTGAGGCAAAACGTGATGACAATAATTTTTCACACGTTGCAGCTTGGCAGTGGATGGGTGAAAACACACCCCATGTACTTTGTAAAGAAAAGCTTGACCACCAAGCGTTACAGCCAACGACAAGGAGTTATAAGTAATGAAGTTTACACTGAGTATTTGGCGCCAGGCTTCACCTGAAGCCAAAGGAAAAATGGTGCAGTACGAGATGTCAAACGTTTCAGAAGAAACGTCGCTTCTTGAAATGTTGGATATGTTAAATGAAGAACTGACACTGAAAGGCGAAGAACCCGTCGCCTTTGATAGTGATTGTAGGGAAGGTATTTGCGGTGCTTGTTCGCTCGTTGTTGACGGTCGGGCACATGGTCCTGGTACGTTGACGACTTCGTGTCAAATTTTTATGCGCTCGTTCACGAATGGGCAGACGATTTACCTAGAACCCTTTCGTTCTGCTGCGCTTCCAGTTGTGAAGGACTTGGTTGTGAATCGTTCTGCATTCGATCGAATTATTCAATCAGGCGGTTTTGTCTCAGCGCACTCTGGTCCAAAACCAGAACCAAACTCGATGCCAATTGGGTACGACGAGGTGGAAGAGTCAATGGACGCGGCTGCGTGTATTGGTTGCGGTGCTTGTGCGGCTGCGTGTCCGAATGGTTCAGCTATGCTGTTTACTGCAGCAAAAATTGGACACCTAGGATTACTTCCACAGGGGCAACCTGAGCGCGCAAGCCGAGCAAAAGCGATGGTGCAACAGATGGACGACGAGGGCTTTGGTGCGTGTACAAATTACGCAGAATGCCAAGACGCTTGCCCCAAAGGTGTTTCTATAAAGTTCATCGGTCGCATGAACAAGGATTTTGCAAAGGCAATGCTCTGCGACGAACTTGACCCCCGCGGCTCTATGGACGCAAATTAGCGACAAATAAACGACCCGCGGGATTGTTTATTCTTTTGAAGTAACTCTAAGGTCGGTTATCGCGCCGGTTCGTTTGACTTCAGCAACACCGTGCTTTGTGAGGGAAATTTCGCCTTTCCAGGGCGTGTAGTTTTCACAAAACGCAGTAAGTCGCAATGGGCTTCCAGAGACTATTTGAAGTTCAACTTCTCCGGTTTCGTCGGTTGTTCCGCGATCGCCATCGGCTGGAAACGGTTCTAAAATGTCGTACGGTCCTATGACAATGTAGTTTTTATCGCTTGGATTAAAGAAGTACATCGGCGATGCTTGGACGGAAGCGCCCGCAACGGGTGCGCCGCTGGTTTCAGAAACGGTGAGTGTCACCTTGCTGTAGGAATTACAACTAGAAAGCAGGGCGTAAAGTGCCAAGAAGATACAAGATGGGGTTCGCATTCTGCCGTTATGGTAGTACAATTCCACAACTGGAACCGCAATTCCAAACCCTATGGTGGGGTGGCCGAGCGGTTGAAGGCGCCGGTCTTGAAAACCGGTAAGGGGTTC
>CAZURP010000278.1:0-1849 GCA_964623715.1 uncultured Isosphaeraceae bacterium
TCTCATTCAGGCAATTAAGCACTACCGTTCTACGGGTGCGGTGGCACCTTCGTCGCGATTTCTCGCGAGGACCATTGTGCAATCGATTCCAGAGCGTGCGAACAAGCGTGTTTTGGAAGTCGGTTGTGGAACGGGCGCGTTTACGAAAGAGATTTTGAAAAAACTCCAAGATGGCGACGAGCTTCATATCGTCGAGCTATGTCCAGATTTTTGTGAAGCGGTTGAGACAAACGTACTTCAACAATTTCGCAAAGACAATCCAAACATTGCAATTGCATTGCACAACGCGCCTATCGAAGAAGCGAAACTCGAAGGCAAATTTGATGCGATTATTTGCGGGTTGCCATTTAATAATTTTCCACTTGATCTTGTCGATCATTTATTCGATGTGATGTTTCATTTTCTTGCGCCGGGCGCTGAACTTGCGTACTTTGAATACCTTGGCATGTTGAAGTTGAAACGCGTGTTTGGTTTTCCAAGTGTTCGGCGCGAAACAAAGCAACGCAGAAAAGACATTAATACCCGGTATGAAAAACGATTTGGTGCGCAACAAACCGTGTGGCGCAACATTCCATCGTGCAGGGTTGTGCGATTAAAAGGATGTTAATCGAGCGCGTTACAGCAGAGGATTGTTACGGGTTGCGCGAATCTATTTTGCGCCCAGGACAGCCAAAAGAAAATTGGACGTTCGAAGCAGACGACGATCCTCGGTCAATACATCTTGCGGTGAAAGACGAAGGCGTTATCGTCGCGATCGTTTCATTGTTGCCCGAAGAAAAAGAAAGATGTCCATGGCGCTTGCGAGGTATGGCTGTCAAAGAATCGCTGCGGGGTCAGGGTGTTGGGCAACAGTTACTGGTTGCTTTACTTGCGATGGTCGACGAACCAATTTGGTGCACTGCACGCAAAAACGTGCAGGAATTTTATCTAAAAAACAGTTTTGAAATCTTTGGGGAAGAATTCACGATGAACGATATGCCGCACGTTTTTATGCGTTGGAACAGTCCACAGTATTAAGCATGCAGATTTCTCTAGTTTATTGATTTGATTCGAGTAACGTGGAAACTTCTTGGATGAGGACATCGAGTTTCGTTGTGGCAATATTCCAGATAACATCAATTTCTATGATGTCATATCCGTGAGCAAGCACATTTCGAAAATCAATGATGTGCCTGTAATCTGATATCTGTTTAGCGACATCTTCATTTGTTTTGTGTAATCTTTTTAACGCTTCGCCAAGGATTTCAAACAAGCGTTCGATGGATAAACAAAGTTTCTCATCGTTGTGTAAATCTTGCTCTGAGCATCCATCAAGAAAACCTTTGATTCAATCTGCAGCAACAAGAATATCGCTCAATAAGACCTAAGCATCATGCGGCATAGAGTGGCTGCTTATCTCTATCAATGGCCTCGATGAGGTAGGGGTTTTTAAGCGCTTTTCCAGAGACAAGGTCAACTTCTGTGCCGAGCAAATCCATTAAAGCGTCGCGGAAATTGAAGTAGTTGTCAAATGCAATATGTTTGAAATCTGGATCAAACTCCACTAGAAAATCGATATCGCTTTTTCCATCTTCAAAATCATCACTTCGAGAAGCCGAGCCAAATACATAGAGACTCAACACATGGTGTTCCTTGCAGAGCTCTGAAATTTTGGCTTGACTTTTTTGTAACAAAGCTATCATTGGTTATCAGTGTAGCATTAGTGTGGGCACTATTGCAAATAAAAACATTTAAACTGATTGCAAGAGCCCTTACCCTTTCGCAGAACGGCGACGTTTTAACTCAGCGTCCACAAAACTTTCAAGCGATCCATCCAACACAGTTTGGGGATTGCCGCTTTCGTGATTCG
>CAZURP010000279.1:0-1843 GCA_964623715.1 uncultured Isosphaeraceae bacterium
TAAAGCGTGCACACCGTCGTCCTGGTTCCATTAACGGGCACGCCACAAACCTTGGTACTGGGCCAAAACCAAAAAAAGGTAAACGGATGCCAGGCCACATGGGTAACAGGCAAATCACTTGCCGAAGCATTCCCGTCATACATATTGATAGTGAAAGAAACTTGCTGATGTTGAAGGGTTCAGTTCCAGGACCGAACACCGGCATGGTTCTTATTCGAGAAGCGAAACGACTTAATAGGAAAAAAACCACAGCAGCCAGTAAATAACTTTATTGGTAGATCCTCAAGGCTCTAAATGAGAACCAGAGAATCGCGACAAAACGAAACAGAACGCCGAGTCAAGCTCTACCGAGTAACCCCCGGGCTCCTCAACACCCAGCAGGGTCTAGAAGACACCGACAACATCGGAGCGCAAGGCAAACAAAGACAACAACGTCACAGGTGAAAATAATTATGATTGAACTTCCAATTTATGACAAAAAAGGCAAGCAAGTCGAAACGTTAAGTGTCGATGAAGCAATGCTTGGATCCGAGGTCCGTCCTACCCTGCTTAAGCAGGCGTATGTGATGTTCCACTCCAACCGCCGGCAAGGTTCCGCTCGAACCAAGAGCCGTGGGATGGTTGAAGGATCAACTCGAAAAATATACAAGCAAAAAGGCACAGGCAACGCCCGAATGGGTCAAGTTCGTTCCAACATCCGAAAGGGTGGTGGTGTTACTTTTGCGAAGACTCGTACGCACGACAACTTCCGCAAAGACATGCCCAAGAAAATGCGCCAACTCGCAAACCGAAATGCGCTTCTTGCGAAGCTGATTGATGGCGAAGTGAAGTGCATTGTTGACCTTGAATTTGAAACACCGAAGACAAGAGACTTCAAATCTATTCTCGACGCAGTTGGCGTAGATCGAAGTTGCCTCGTCGCTGTTGACAGTGAAAATCGAAACGCAGCCGTCTCTGCTCGAAACATCGAGCATGTGGACACCATCCGTGTTGACCAATTGAATGTCTTTGAAATGCTTAACCACCGCTACTTAGTCGTTGACAAGGCGTCGATGGAAGCATTCCTCGATGGGTCAGCTTGGAAGAAAGATGAGGAGGCAGCCTGATGGAAGTCACAACAATCATTAAAAAACCTCTTGTTACAGAAAAATCAACCTTTGGCGTGAGCATGAATAATCGCTACGTCTTTGAAGTTGACAAACGTGCTGACAAGGGGCAAATTAAACGTGCCGTAGAAGAAATTTACGGCGTTCGAGTTCTTTCTGTCGCAACGCAGGTTCGCAAGGGCCATATGAAACGCAACCGAATGGGTTGGTTCAGAGTTGGTAATCAAAAGCGCGCAGTCGTGAAATTACATGGGGAGGATCGCATCGAACTCTTCTAAGAGTGAGCGAAGACTACTATGGCTATTCGAGTATACAAACCAACTACACCAGGACGTCGAAACGCTTCCGTGAACCTTCATGTCGAAGTAACAAAGAAGACTCCAGAAAAATCATTGCTCGCACCAATCAAGAAAAATGGTGGGCGAAACAATCAAGGCAAGATTACTGTCCGCGGACGCGGTGGCGGTCACAAGCGACGATACCGAAAGATTGACTTCCGTCGTCTGAAGGATGATATGGTCGCAACAGTGATTGGCATCGAGTACGACCCAAACCGAAGTTGCCACATTGCATTGGTGCAATACGAAGACGGTACAAAGCGCTACATTTTGGCGCCTCGCAACCTCACAGACGGCGACACAGTAAAGAGTTCAGACAGTGCAATCGAGCCTAAGGCTGGAAATTGCATGCCGCTGAAATATATTCCAACTGGCTTGACAGTGCACAACATCGAATTT
>CAZURP010000280.1:0-1826 GCA_964623715.1 uncultured Isosphaeraceae bacterium
CTCTGCAATTTTATCGCATAAGGAGTGGACTAGTTTTTGGGGGGCAGGTCAACTTTTTGCAATTCCTCTAGTTTTACGAGCAGTGGCTCGATCAGTACATTCATTGTTACTTCTGGAGAAGAGAGCTCGCCAGGAACGAGGTCGATAGAAATTTTCTTTTTGTCGCCACCGCGCACTTTGGCATTTCGTCTCCTGGCATAATCCACGAGTATCTGCGACATCGATCGTGCGACGCTTCCAAAAAAGTGTGCCCGATTCTCCCACGAGAGTTGTTCTTCTCTTCCATAAAGCCGCATCCACACTTCGTTCACAAGAAGCGTCGGCTGGATTGTGTTCCCAGTGAATTCTTTTCTGCATATATTGACAGCCATATCGTGCACATCTTCTTGCACTTCTGACCAAAGCCGTGCAATAGCAACAGAATCGCCAGAAGAGGCCTCGCAGAGGTAGTGTGTGATGTCTCCATGGAATGTTGTCATTGCGAACTATGTATATAGTCCCAAGTTGTCCTGATTGAAGCAAGTACATAATGCACTATTGCATGCGAAAACTGAATGACAAAGCGGAGCAATTCATAAAAAAAGCCCTGACTTGCGTCAGGGCTTTTCATTTGAATCAATAAACTTGAATCAGAATGATTTGCGAGGTGTTGCTTCGCTGCACTTGATTTCGCGACCATCTAATTCTTTGCCACCGCATTCTTCGATAGCTTTGTTTGCTTCGTCGTCATTGTCCATAGTGACAAATCCGAAACCGCGTGAACGGCCTGATTGACGGTCTGTGATGACGATAGCGTCTGATACAGCACCGAATTGTTCGAAGTGTGCCTTAAGATCTTCTGTAGTAGTGCCCCAACTTAAATTACCAATATACAATTTCATAACTCTAACCTAACCTTTTTATTTCACCCCACAGGGTGACAAGAATGCCTAGTTAAAACACAGATCCCGATCCTAGGCGACCGAGATGCCAAGATTGTACTGCAATCTGTGGCTAGCCGTATAAAAAGGTGTTGTTTTTTCGTTTACGAACCACTCAATGCCCGTTTTTAGTACGATAAGCCCGATGTTTCAAAAAAGAATTGTTGGAATCGCGAGTTTTTTCCTGTTTGGTTGTTCTGATACATATATAGATGCACCAGCGCCTACTCCAAAAATGGCGGCGCTGCAGCCGCTTGGAAATCTGCCTAAAGACACAGATCGCCCAACCATTGCGCATGTCAATATCGTTGACCTTGATCAAGACGGAAGGCTAGACGTGTTGCTTTGCGATGTTTCTGGTCACAAGGTGTCGTGGATTCAAGATGGCAAAGAGCAAACGGTTCTTCCGGATGTCGACGGGGCGGTGCATGCAGAAGTTGATGACATCGACGGCGATGGTGATTTAGACGTGCTCATCGCAACGATGGGTGTGATTTTGCCATCGACCGCGCACACGGGCAAAGTCATCATTCTTGAAAACGATGGCAACCAGAACTTTACAACTCGAATTATTGCAGAAGACATTCAGCGAGTGACCGATGTGCAGGCAGGTGACTTGGATGGCGACGGCGATTTAGATTTATCTGTTGCGCAATTTGGGTACACAGAAGGGCAAGTGCAGTGGTTTGAAAACACGGGCGAATGGAACTTTACGCCTCACCAACTCATCAATCGAAGCGGCGCAATACATGCGCCTATTGTTGATATTGATAACGATGGTGACTTAGACATCGTGACGCTCTTATCGCAAGAGTGGGAAACTGTCGTTGCGTTTGTAAACAATGGCTCTGGAAGTTTTATGCCAGAGATATTGCACGACGTTGCAGACGCAGATTTTTCAAGTTC
>CAZURP010000281.1:0-1812 GCA_964623715.1 uncultured Isosphaeraceae bacterium
CATATCAAGGGCACCCTTGTACGCCAAGAAAATTTTGAACGACTGCACTCCTTCATTTGCAACCAACTCCCGGAGCTGTTCTTTTGCTAAATCGTCAAACCGCACAACCGCAAGATGGAATGAATAATCACAACAACAGCCGCCTTCCGCAAGCGCTTTCCATTCATTGAATGCATTTGCCGGTTCATCATCAGGGCCCGGACAAATCATTTCGATAATCGTTGTCGTGCCACCAACAAGTGCTGCCTTGCTCGCTGACTCGTGATCATCAATTGCATTTGTTCCCATAAACGGGAGATGGATATGGACATGAGGGTCTATAAAGCCGGGAAAGACGCATTTACCTTTGGCGTCTATCAAAATTTTACCCTCAAAGTTTCCGCCTTCTTTAATTTCGGAAATTATTCCACCCGTAATTCCGATGTCACCCTCAAAAACTCCGTCGGTCGAATAGATAACTCCGTTTTTAATAACTGTGTCAAACATTAAGCAGTTTCCTTTGCAAATGCTTCCTCTAACACTTCCAACATAAAATCTATATCGTTTTCGTTCAAACACATCGGCGGTTTAATTCGGAGGACGTTCCCGAAGTACCCGCCCTTACCAATAATCAATCCTAAATCTTTGCATGTTTCAAACACATTAGCGGTTAACTGCGTAGCTGGCGTTTTATCTTCATCTTCAACAAGTTCAACACCGACCATCAACCCTTTGCCACGGACATCGCCGATGCAATCGTATTTTTTTTGCAATTCGTGTAAACCCGCAAAAAGTTTTTTTCCAAGACGAGTGCAGTTTCCTTGCATATCGTCTTCAAGCAACACTTCAAGTGAAGCAAGCCCTTGCGCACAAGACACAGGATTTCCCCCAAACGTGTTAAAGTGAATTGCTTCGGTTAATGACTGCGCAATTTCTTTCGTTGTCACAACTGCCGCCAGCGGGCAACCGTTACCAATGCCCTTTGCCATCACAACCATGTCCGGAACAACACCGTGACTTTCAAATCCCCAGAAGTGTTCGCCCGTTCGACCAAAACCCGTTTGCACTTCATCTGCGATGCATATTCCTCCAGCACTACGGACATATTGGTACGCACTCTTCAGATATCCGGGTGGCATTTCAATAACGCCGCCTACGCCCTGTGTTGGTTCCGCGATAAAGGCCGCGATAGAGCCCGAACTGCCCCGTTGGATAACATCTTGTACATCCATTGCATATTTCGTGCCACTATCTGGGTCGTCGTAGTCAAAGTGCCCGCGGTATCTATCAGGCACAACAGTGTGATGCACACCAAACCCTTGGGGTACAGAGTATTTCCACGTTGAGTGCGCTGTTAAGCCCATCGCTCCTTGCGAGCCACCGTGGTATCCGTTGCGAAGTGCAATAACATCGTAATTTTTTGTGTACGCACGCGCCATTAAAATCGCAAGATCATTTGCTTCCGAACCACTGTTTGTAAAGTACACGCAATCCAACCCATCAGGCAACGTACTTGCGAGTTTTTCTGCAAATTTCGCTATGTTCGGGTGCAAGTAAATAGTTGTTGTGTGTTGCAAGCGAGAATTTTGTATATTCACCGCTTCCATAACTTTTGGGTGGCAGTGCCCTGCGCTTACTGAGACAATTCCAGCAAAACCATCGAGATACCGCTTCCCTTTTTCATCAAACAAGTATTGCATGTGTCCATCGACAATCATGATTGGATTCTTGTAATACGTGACTAGAGCTGGCGTCAAAAATTCGCCGCGAAGTTTAATGACTTCTTCTTTTGAAGGACCGTCGTATGGCTCAGGAGTGTATTCACATGGAGGA
>CAZURP010000282.1:0-1807 GCA_964623715.1 uncultured Isosphaeraceae bacterium
AATTTCATACCTTGCAAGTCACTCAAAGTTTCCACTAGGAAGAATTCCAGTAATTTCGGGCATTTTATTACTCCTCACGACTGGGTTGCTTGTTGTCCTTGCGGTGACAATCCCACTTGTCATAACACAAACGTCTTCGCTCGTGCACGAAGTGCAGGATGGGCACTTGCGAACTAAATTAGAGCAGATTACAGAGAAGTATGTGCCAGAAGACATTCGCGAAGATGTGAAGAATTCACTTTCGTACCTGCCACCAGGCGCACCAGCGGTTGTCCAAGCACCGACTGCGCCTGAATCAGGGGCCTCGATTACCGATCCAGAAAAAACAGACTTGCTGAGTTTTGCAAGAACGACAGGTGGCGTTGCACTTGGAATTGCTGGAAAGGTATTGAGCTTTGTAATATTGATTGTTTTGATTCCGTTTTATTTTTTCTTTTTTAGTTTATGGTTTCCCCAAGTTGTGGCATTCGCTCGTGGAATAGTTCCCGAACGTGGCAAGAACGACACGATTTCCATGTTGACAAAAATGGATGCAGCAGTTGCTGGCTTTGTTCGCGGACGAATCGTGATTGCATTTATTATGGCTGTAGTACTTGCCGTTGGTTGGTTAATTGTTGGTGTCCCGTATGCCATCCTTCTTGGAATTGGTGTTGGAGTTCTTTGCGCTGTTCCATTTTTGGGTTTGATAGGCATTCCAATCTCAGTCGGGTTGCTCTTTTTGGACCAACTCGGGGTACCAGAAGCAGAACGTATGGCATGGTGGGGCATTATTATGTGGCCTTCTCTCGTCTTTGGGTTTGTGCAAGCACTCGATGGCTGGTTACTTACTCCACTTATCGCTGGCAAAGCGACGAATCTTGATCCAGTCACAATCTTTGTTGCTGTTCTCGCAGGCGGTAGTGTGCTTGGCGCATACGGTATGTTGCTTGCGATACCCGTTGCTGCTTGTCTAAAAATTCTTATCCAAGACCGCTTGCTCCCAAAAATTCGAGCGTGGGCTCGCGGCGAGGCCGACGACCCCTTACCCTTCGATGACTAATCCCGCAAATAAACAATCCGCGGGATTGTTTATTTGCGTTTGCGTTGCTTGAATCGGTTTTTGTGGGATTGGGTTTTGGTTGAACCACGCGAACCCATGCCAAGCATCGAAGGGTCAATTTCACCACCAGCGTTTTGCATGGCAGCCATTTTTTGCGCCATACCGCCACCTGACATTTGTTTGGACATTTTCTTCATCATCTGAAATTGCTTTACGAAACGATTGACTTCTTGCTGGTTCGTGCCAGAGCCATTTGCAATCCGTTTAATCCGACTTTTGCCCAGAAGTTGGATGTCTTCACGTTCTTTTTTTGTCATCGAACTCGCAATCGCTTCAATGCGGTCGAACTGTTTGTCGTCAACTTGGATGTTCTTGAGCGCAGCGCCGACGCCCGGAATCATGCCGAGTAACGATTTCATCGAACCCATTCTGCGAATTGATTTGAGCTGCTTGATGAAGTCATCAACGTTCATCTTGCCGCTTGCCATTTTGTCGGCAAGTTTCATCGCGTCTTCTTCGGAAATTTCCTCTTGCGCTTTTTCAACGAGTGAGAGGACATCGCCCATTCCTAGAATTCTGCTGGCTATTCTTTCGGGATGAAATTCTTCAAAGGCATCAAATTTTTCGCCTGTACCAATGAATTTAATAGGTACGCCAGTGACGCGCTTGACAGAAAGAGCTGCGCCACCTCGAGTGTCTGAATCAAATTTAGTGAGGATGACGCCATCAGTGGCGAGTTGTTCGTGGAACGTGCCCGCAGCATTGACA
>CAZURP010000283.1:0-1768 GCA_964623715.1 uncultured Isosphaeraceae bacterium
ATAACCTTCGTAAGAAGCTCTTTGAACTCAAAACACAAGGCGTAACGGAGAAGATTCAAAATACTTCTCAGTTCGGGAAAATTCGTAAGGACATCGCGCGTTTGCTCACAGAGCAAACGTTGCGAAACAAGGCGTAAACTATGAGTCATTTAAAAGAAATAATTATTCCAGAAAACGCATCTCGCAAAGTTGGTGTCGTAACATCCGATGCACGCGACAAAAGTTGCAAGGTTGAGATTCAGTTTTCGGTCAAGCACCCTAAGTACGGCAAGTACATTCGTCGCCGATCACTGATTCAGGCACATGATGCAAATAATGAAGTGAAGCTTGGTGACAAAGTGGAAATTGCAGAGTGCCGCCCAATTTCAAAAACCAAATCCTGGGTAGTCACTCGTGTTGTGGAGAAAGCAACTGCTTAATCTAAGTTGCTAAAGGAATAGAACCAATGCTACAAAAAGAATCAAGATTAGAAGTTGCTGACAACAGCGGTGCAAAAGAGGTGCTTGTCATTAGCGTCCTTGGTGGATCCACCGCTCGCGGCAAATACACAAGGCGAACCGCCGGCGTCGGCGATCGCATCGTTTGCGCTGTGAAGAAGGCATTGCCGAACTCACAAGTCAAATCAGGTGACATTATTCGCGCGGTTATCGTTCGGACAAAGTACCCAACTCGTCGCAATGACGGTTCATATGTACGATTTGACTCAAACGCTTGTGTGTTGATTAACGAAGATATGAATCCAACGGGCACGCGCATCTTTGGTGCGGTTGCTCGTGAGTTACGTGAAAAAAACTACATGAAAATTGTTTCACTCGCATCGGAGGTGGTGTAATGCCTAGGCATATTAGAACTGGTGATACGGTAATGGTGACCGCTGGCAACGACAAAGGTGCCGTCGGTGAAATTCTCCGTGTACTCACAAAGAAAGATCGTGTTGTAGTGAAAGGTGTGAATGTTCGCTCGAAGAACATCAAGCCATCACAAGCAAATCCAAATGGCGGAGTTATCAAGCAAGAAATGCCAATCCACATGAGCAATGTTAGCCCAGTGGTTGAAGGCAAAGCAGCTCGACTTCGCTACGAAACCCAGAAGGATGGCGCAAAGGTTCGAGTTGGCGTTATTCGAGATGACAAGGGCAAGAAAGTTGAAAAAGTTCTCGGTGAAATTCACTCCGCAGATGCTCGATCAACAGGGAAATAAGTCATGACAGCTACTACTGAAAAACCAAGATTAGAAGCCCTCTACACAGATGAAGTGAAGGCAAAGATTCTCAAGGAATTTAACCTTGGAAATGTTTCTCTTGCTCCTACGCTCACAAAAATTACTGTGAATGTTGGCATTGGCCGATTCCTTGACAACCAAAAGTTAAAGCCAGAAATTAAGGACACCGTTATTTCAACGCTCACGACAATTTCTGGTCAAAAGCCGATTATGTTAATGGCAAAGAAATCGGTTGCAAACTTTAAAGTTCGCGAAGGTGCTCCTTCGGCGTTCATGGTTACCATGCGCGGCGACAAAATGTGGCACTTCCTTGATCGCTTGATTTCGCTTGCGATTCCACGGATTAAAGACTTTAGGGGTTTGAAGGACACATCGTTTGACCAAGCGGGCAACTACTCCTTTGGCGTAACAGAGCAGGCAGTTTGGCCAGAAATCAACATGGCCGAAGTGAACTTCCAACACGGAATGAACTTTAACTTAGTATTCGAAAATTCAACACCAGAAATGAGCAAGGCAGTACTCGCTCAACTCGGTATGCCCTTTGTAC
>CAZURP010000284.1:0-1162 GCA_964623715.1 uncultured Isosphaeraceae bacterium
TGCTTTCTCATGCTATGTCGTGCGATGGAAATAGCGAATGCCAGTCATTCTCTACCACGAGCAGGATGTGCCCCACCTACCGAGCAACAGATGACCCAGCCCAAAGTCCACGAGGACGAGCGGATGTATTACGTGCTTGGCTGCATAAACTTGGCTCTGAGACCAATAAAACAAAAGGCGCCTTCTTCCGGCGAATGCTAAATGCAGGCAATCAAAATGACTTTTCACACCAAGTAAAAGAAATTCTCGATAGTTGTGTTGCTTGCAAAGCGTGTGCAACTGATTGCCCAATGCAGATTGATATTCCAACAATGCGAGCGCATTTTTATTCCTTGTATTTTGGAAGATACATACGTCCGCTACGGGATATTGCATTCCTCAATATGGAACGTATGTTGCACATCCAACGCTATTTTCCAGCGCGTTTCTTTGCTTCAATCGTAGGAATTTGCGATGCACCAAAACCAACCTACGAACTTACTCGTCAACTGCAAACCTCAACTGTAGAAGAAATTCTTACCAATAAACACGATGTTGTACTTCTCCAAGACTCTTTCACAACGTACTTCAGGCCCGCGCCGTTTCAAGCACTCCAAACGATCCTTACGCACCTTGGAAAAAGTGTTGCTGTTCTGCCGCTTCGCCAAAACGGAAAGGCATTACACATTCGCGGCGCACTTACGAAGTTCAATAAAATTGCAACGAATTCCATTGCTTGGCTCACTCCCCTCGCACAAACTGGCATTCCAATCGTCGGAATCGACCCTGCTGCAACGTTACTCTGGAGAGATGATTACCCAGAAAACGACATCAAGGTTCAACTTCCCCAAGAGTGGCTCATCGGTGAAAACCTTTCGTCAATAACGATGGGTGGTTCATGGCGCCTTTTTCCACACTGTATTGAACAGTCGATTGCAAAAAACTCGAGTCAACAGTGGCAAAAACTATTTTCAATAATGGGCGCGGAACTCAAAATTATTGAGACGTCATGTTGCGGAATGGGCGGGTTGTATGGACATCAAAAAGAACACAAACAAACATCACTAGACATGTATGACATTCATTGGGCAAACCACCATCCCACAGACGAAGACTCCCTTACAACTGGTTTTTCCTGCAAAAGTCAGGCAGAACGAGTGTCAAATATTTCATTGCGTCACCC
>CAZURP010000284.1:1172-1763 GCA_964623715.1 uncultured Isosphaeraceae bacterium
AGTTCAATTTCTCCCACTCGCTCTCAGTAGAAACCGATGGGCGAAGCCCGGGAACATCCTTGACCTGTTCGTCGTTGAGCACCATTCTTAAACGCATTTGCATTCGGTCATTTAACTCTTTGCGTTCAAATCGCAACGTTTCTAGGCGCAGTTGGCGGTGAATGTCATCCTTACTCATCATATTCTCCCCACTACTTGCTGTTGCATTTGATTGATGATTTGCAATCATTGCTTCACATAAGTTCCAATAATCGTATCGGTACGCAGAGGCAAGCGTATCGAGCTGTCCCTGTTGCGAAGCATCCAAACTCTGGATTGCTTGTGCTGCCTGCAACATCGTTGTTACATCAGAACCCTTTTTAAAAACGTCGGGGTATGCCTTTTTCACAAACTCCATACGTACTTTCCAAAAATCAGACTCTGGGACTTGTTCGAGGAGTGCATCCATCACAGTTTGGTTGACCAGTAGTAATGAACGTTTCGAATCGCGAACTGAAGTAAATGAATCTCGCCACCGTTTTTGAATCATTTCTCCAGCCCTTGGATCATTTCCCGCATCTTCCATAACCCACATCGCGTCTTGCATATGGT
>CAZURP010000285.1:0-1761 GCA_964623715.1 uncultured Isosphaeraceae bacterium
AGCAGGAACAAAATTTGATGGTGTGCGCAAACCAAACACTTGTGTTGCTATTGCTACCGGCGCTCCGGTTCCCGATTGCTTTGATGCGGTTGTGCAACATGAGTTAACCAACAATGGTACTGAACAAGTCACATTTTATTGTGACAATGTTAAAGTGGGGAAAGCAATCCACCCGTTGGGTGTTGATGCAGACTCTGGCGATGTGCTTGTCGCAAAACATACAATTCTTTCCCCGCAACATATCGGCATTGCAGCGAGTGTGGGAGTGCACCAGATTGGCGTGCTTTCAAAACCAAAAGTACTTGTTTTGACGAGCGGTGACGAGGTTGTTGCACCAAGCGAAACACCTTTGCCGCATCAAATTCGCAACGGCAATAATGCCATGATTTCTTCGGCCTTTACTTCGATGGGTTGCGAAGTTGTTGAGAGGCACCATGTTCTTGATAATCCCGGTGCAACGAACAAAGCAATTGCGCTCGCGCTTGATGGCCGTTGCGACTTAGTTGTAACTATCGGCGGCATTAGTGCGGGCAAGCGCGACTTTTTTCCGGGAGCATTTGCAAATTCAGGTGTAGACCTTGCAGTGAAGGGCGCTTCGATTCAACCAGGAAAACCGGTAATTGTGGGTAAACATGAAAGCGCAGTTGTCCTAGGGCTTCCTGGCAACCCAGTTTCTGCGCTGGCTTGTTGTTGCGTGTTTGGATGGCCGATCATTCGTGCTTTGCAGGGTGTCGGTGCTACTTTGCCTTGGCAGCAAGCACCACTTGCTTGCGATGTGCAATCGAACCCACACCGCCTTTGTTTCAGGCCATGCCACCTTGTCGATGGGAAGGTAACAGTTCCAAAGTGGCAGGGGTCAGGCGACTTAGTGCACACTTCGACCACAAGCGGACTTGTGCAACTTCCTTCCTCTGCCAATGCAATTCAAGCAGGGACACCCGTTTCTTGCCTTGCTTTTCCTTTTTCAAAGTGACAGTCACTTTGAAAAAGGAAAAGTGATTAATTCCTGAGAGACAATTATTGGTCACAAAGGGTGAATATTGAGAAACGCGAAACTAGTTAATTTTTAACATTCGAGGGTCGTAGGCGCTGTCGTCGCTGCTGAGAAAGCCGACGTCAGGGATATCGTCGCAGTTGTTGTTGAATTTTTTAGATTGAGAAGAGACATGTCCATCGAGCCAACCAACAACAGTCGAATGGTCATGTCGGAATGCTTGCCTTCCTCCGCAGCGAATAGATGCACTACTCAGTGTTGACCGCATAAATTTATTGTCATGCCCATCACCGAACATCGCGCACTGCGCAGGGTGTGCACAATTGGATGGTGCGATGCCTTTGATAACAACACCACTACCAACAATGTATTCATCGCCGAGGAAGGAAGTGTTGTAGTTGAATCCCGTTGTTGAAAATTGTTCATCGTAATGTTCAGGGCACGTCATTTTTTCTTTTGTCTCACCAACATATTGCCAGAGCACGGTATCGTCATCCCAGTGTTCAAACATCGAAACAACGGCAGGGGGAAAGGCTCTGAGGTCATTTCGATACGTTGCGCTTGCTAGTACAAGTTTCCGTTGCATATTTTTACACACTGTCGTTTGGGAGAGCGTGTGCCCACCGCTGATTGCTGGAACCATCACCGAGGCGATAATTCCAACAATCGCGATGACCACGAGTAGTTCAATGAGTGAAAACCCTTTTTTCACGTTCTGCTACGACCAATTTCCGATGAGCATGAGCAAGTCAGTCACAGCGATCATG
>CAZURP010000286.1:0-1757 GCA_964623715.1 uncultured Isosphaeraceae bacterium
ATCCTATTCCAGCTGAAAGAGCAAGCGGTACCTCAAACCATTTCATAAGGACGGAGATTCTGCGTTTTGAATACCGATCAGCAAGAGGCCCTGCCCAGCCCGAAAAGAGAATAAAAGGCACAAACAAACATAGTGCAATAAGCCCTTGCCCGCCTTCGCCAAGTTTGCCTTCCCACATCCCTCGCACCACAGCAAAACCGAGCAACGTTTTGAGAATATTATCGTTTGCTGCACCCATAAACTGCGCAACTAGAAGTGCACTAAGCCCACAGTGTGGGTGTTGTAACTCGTTGGGCTTTACCTCATTCTGCACAAGTACACAATAGCAGTAAATGGAATATAAAAAACAGCGTGTGCACCATTTCTGGAACGCACGCTGTCTGGAGTATCACTTCAGCAGGCTTATTTGGTTGACGCTTCGGTATCCTCTGCTTTTGGTGCTGCATCCTCCGCTTTTGCTTCGGATTTTTCCACACCTTCAGCGACACCGCGAGCGACGAGCACCTTCTGCTTGATTTCTTCAAACATTTCAGGGTTGTCAGCAATGTGCTTCTTTGAGTTCTCACGCCCTTGCCCGAGGCGAACTTCATCATAACTGAACCAGGAACCACTCTTATCCACGATGCCATCTTCAACAGCGAGATCAAGCAGGTCGCCGGTGATGCTAATGCCTTCGTTGAACATGATGTCAAATTCAGCAGTACGGAATGGTGGTGCAGTTTTATTCTTGACAACTCGCGTACGCACGCGGTTACCGATGGCTTGGTCGCCATCTTTGATTGAACCAATACGACGAATATCGACACGGATTGAAGAATAAAATTTCAGTGCACGGCCACCCGGTGTCGTTTCAGGACTTCCAAACATCACGCCGATCTTCTCACGGATTTGATTAATAAAGATAACCATGCAATCGCTTTTTGCAATCGCACCAGTTAATTTTCGCATGGCCTGGCTCATCAAACGCGCTTGCAGACCAACGTGCGTATCGCCCATTTCGCCTTCAATTTCAGCGCGGGGTATAAGTGCTGCAACAGAGTCAATGACGACTACATCGACTGCGTTTGAGCGGACGAGCATTTCACAAATCTCTAATGCTTGTTCCCCAGTATCTGGTTGCGAAACAAGCAGTGCGTCAACATCAACACCGAGTTTTTTTGCCCACATAGGATCGAGTGCATGCTCTGCATCGACAAACGCCGCAACGCCACCCTTTTGTGCTTGTGCAACGACATTCAGCGCGAGCGTTGTCTTACCTGAAGATTCAGGACCGAACACTTCAATGATTCGGCCACGAGGCATACCGCGCCCGCCCAGTGCCAAGTCCAAACTGATAGCACCCGTAGAAATTGCTGGAATGGCATTCACATCGTCACCGTTCAAGCGCATGATTGCACCTGAACCAAACGCTTTATCGATCTGCGACAATGCATTCTCGAGCGCTTGTACTTTTCCCTTATCTTCAATTGTTGATTTAGCCTTGATAGGTGCTTTCGTTTTACTTTTTTTGGTTGCTGTTTTAAAAGCCATTGATTTCTTCGCCTTCCGTGGTTCAGTTGTGGTGCTTGTTTCGTCCGTTGCACCATTTGAGGTTGTTGTTCTTCCGGCTTGTACGATACCGCCCTTTTCAGACGTTTTACTAGAACTTGCCGTTTTTCGTGAGGTTTTTGTTTTTTTACGGTTCTTTGATCCGTTTCTTGAAAGTAGTGGCATTTACGTCAGTGCTCCTTTGTTGCGGTTTTGGTAGGTTTAGGGTT
>CAZURP010000287.1:0-1755 GCA_964623715.1 uncultured Isosphaeraceae bacterium
TGGATTGTGAGATCGCGAAGGGTTGACGCGCGAAGGTCATCGACATTTTTAAGTGCTCCACAAACTTTGCAAGGTGAATTATCCGAACAATCACACGTAATCGCGCAATCGTCTGGCATCGCAGTTTGGGAATCGAAAAAAGCACAAATGTCGAGTACATTTATCTCAGATGCATCACGTGAGAGGGTAAACCCCCCACCAGGACCAGGCACACTAATGATGAATTTCCCTTGACGGAGTGATGAGAGCACTTTCGCAATGGATGGTTGCGTTAGGCCTGTTCCTTCAGCAATCTCTGTTGCAGACAACCGCTTCTCGCTCTTTGCAAGTTCCACTAACGCAGCTATCGCTAATTGGGCATTCCGACCGACCATGTGAAAATAATAACAGGTTATCCTGACCTTGTTGTCTTATTTTATTAAAATACAAGAAAAAATGATAGATATATACCTTTTGCCTTACTTATTGGGCAGTGAATCAACCACTAAGCATATTTTTTCGTAATACGCATCTACATCCAAGCCAAGCAATGAAGCTCCGAAAAGTTCCGCTTCTTCGAGTTCCACAACTTGCTCACCATAATTTACCGTTGCAAGGTGGTACGCAATAATCAGTGGCAACGAATCTTGCTTACCCTTGAACGAATCGTGCACCGCTATAACGTACTCATCGCCCTGAGCGACCGCCATCGCAAACTCACCCGGCTCGAGCAAGGAGTTGTCAAATAGCCAGGTTGTTTCCCGCCGAATGATATCGCGGTCTGCAAGAATTTGCTCCATCACCGCCATCGTCGTTGCAATGCCATGCTTTTCAACGCTTCGTTTCGCAACCATAATGATGTGGTCACGCAGGACCTGCCTGGCATGCTCCTCAGAAAAATCAATTGGTTCTTCATGCTGATTCATAGAACTATTTTACTCCATTAAAAAAGACGGGCTCAAAGAGCCCGCCTTTTCTTAAAAACAATGATCAATCGTCTTTGTACCGTTGCTTCATTTCTTCAGCAGCAGCTTTCCGTTCAGCCGCTTCTGCTGGATCCATCATGCCAATAAACCATTTATGATCATCCGTAAGAAGTACTTCGTCAAGCGCCGTTTGAAGCGCTTCAGCAGCTTCATTCATAGCTGGATCTTCACTGTGCCTACCTTTTTCGACAAGCTCTTCAAGTTCAGGAATAAACTCCGTGTAAAAGTTACGTGCAATTTCGTATGTGCCATGCCAGTGGGTGTAATCAGGACCCATCATCGCGGCTGCGTGTCGTGCACGACGCCCTTCATGGTGCCACAATTCAAACCAAGTAAAGTCCAGTTTGTTACCAAACTTAACTTGCTTCATCAGTGGTTTTGCAAGACCGTAAAGTCGCTTGCCTGGTGCTGCAAATTTGGTGTTATACAAATCAATCAAACCGTCGTATTGAATGTAAAAATTGTCAACCCATTTATCGCTGTGGCAATTGAGGCAAACATCTTTCATATTATTGCGACGAGTTTTCCAATTTACTTCAGCGCCGGGCAAACCCATATTCTTATCTGAAATTTCTGGCCTGATTGAAATTGGTGGTCGGTTGTTCCAACTAATCCGCATGCCAACATCGTGCGTCACCGGTTGATTTGGTGTCTGTGACATATGACATGTCGCGCATGTTGGGGCTGCAGAATAATCTTCGCCAACAATCCACTTTTGTGAATCAAGCGCCATTTTGTCTTCGTTAGAGAAAAACAAAATTCCGTGCTTTGATTCTTCGTAGATTTCTTT
>CAZURP010000288.1:0-1733 GCA_964623715.1 uncultured Isosphaeraceae bacterium
GATTTATTATTTCTACTTGCGCAATGGGGAGAAGATGCGGGCGATCTCACAGGGGACGCGATCACGGACGTTTCAGATTTACTCACTCTTCTCGCCGAATGGGGCAATTGCGAGTAAATAAACGACCCGCGGGATTGTTTACTTACTTGTGGTTTTAAAGCCTTCTTTTTTCCAGGCGATTATTCCACCTTGAAGATGTTTTTGCGATTGCTTGCCATCGAAAAACTCTTTCGCCGCGATGGCAGATCGGTTCCCAGAATGACATTGGAATACGACTTCTTTCCCGTTTGCAATTTTTCTAATCGACTTAGTCGTAAGGGTGGAAAGTGGGAAGTTTAGAGCGCCCGGTATTCGGATCTCTTCAAATTCATCTAGTTCGCGAACATCGACGAGTACGATTGTTTGATGATCAAGAAGTTCTTGTAGTTCGGTCGGCGAGATGCCCCGCACGGGCGGTACTTGTGTCACGTGATCTGCTTTAGTTGTTGAGATATTGCCAAGTTTTCTCGACGATCCGTTCATTGTAAGTCGAACGAGCTCGCCATTTGTTGCGAGTAATCCTTCGCCTTCGGTGTCCCAATGGACGTCGATGCCGATGAGGCTTTTGTTGCCGTCTAAGTACCCGACTTCGCCAGTTACAGTATGCCCGACAATCACAACTTTGGCATTGTGCCTCTCAAGGATTGCTTGCAGTTCTCCTGCAGTTGGTTTGGGGCCATATTTTTTGGCGTGCTTCTCGAAGTATCCACGGTACCAAAGAGGCCCTTTACTATGCCATGCAAGCGAACTCGCTAAATCATCGCGGTTTGGCCAAGCTGGTGGTCCGATTGAATTACGAATTGCATTATTAATTTCAGTTAACGATACGTTTAACTCGTTTAGTTCTGGACTGTAGCCTGCATGCACAAAAATATAAGGGCCAATTTGAACGATGCTGTTCTGATTGCGGAGCCACTTGCCTAAGACTGATTTGTCGCCGAACAACTGATGGTAGGGGATGCCGGTTTTCTCAACTACGACCTTATATTTTGGGTGCGTGTACCGAATGTCGTCAGCCATAATCATGATGTCATGGTTGCCGAGTACTAAATGGACTTGTCCACCTGCTTCTTTAGCTTGTTGTTGAAGTTTACGGATAAACCAAAGGAGTTCCGTTACCTGTTCTCCACGATCTACAGAGTCGCCATTAAATAGTACATGGTTGGTACCCCACTTCCAGTTGTACGATTCGTCAATGATATTGTGCAGTTGTAAAAAATGGAGTAGGTGATCGAGGTTGCCTTCAATGTCGCTTACGGCGAGTAATTTTGGTGGCATTTCAACTGTGTCGGCAGGGACATATTGAAGTGCGGGTGCGATTGAAATAATTGGCACGGATGGAATTGTCGTTTGAATCTCTGCAATGCCATCGGGTGCCGGGATAGTGGTTGTGATTAGTTTTCCTGCTTCTACGGAAACATTTTCGATCTCGCCGGTATCTTGGTAAAAGATGTAAGGTCCATCAGAAATCTTAGAAGGCGTGACTTCTAGAGCAAGAGCAGAATATGCAATTTGACAAACGAGCAGTAGTTTGAGCATTTACTCAGCATAGCATTATTTGATTCTAGTGACAGTCACTGTTGCTCGAGGACTCGCTCTGTGTGACAGTCACGTCGAATTCCAGTCGCAGAACCCAATCTGATCCGCTATTGAAAAAAGGCACCGCAAGGGTGCCTTTTTTCAATAGCGGGGAC
>CAZURP010000289.1:0-1719 GCA_964623715.1 uncultured Isosphaeraceae bacterium
ACTAACTAACCGCAGGGTAATTTGGGGGGATCGGGGGATCGGGGGATCGAAACTTTTAATAGTATGTCCAAGGTGATGCGTCGGCGGTACTCACAGAAATATTTGCTTCCGGAAGTAACTCCGAAAGTTGTTCCTTCAGTTTGGGTAAGTATCCGCGTTCGCTGTTGGTATGACCTGTGAGCATAACCGTGCATCCGCGATCGGTTGCAGCAACAACAGTATGGTGCGTCATTTCGCCAGTAATAAAAACTTCACAACCATCGTCGAGAGCGAGTTCACAAACAGAACCGCCAGCGCCTGCGCACAGGCCGATCGTTTGTACTTGTGCCCGGTCTTCCGAGCCCGCAGCTGGTGCGACTCGAACATAGCCAATGCTTAGGTGCTTCTTCAATTTTCGTGCAAGTTCGTCAAGTTGCATTGGTTGGTCTAAGTGAATTCTTCTTCCAACGCCCATTTCTCTGCGTGGACGTTCACCGAGTTCGTGCACTTCGAGTGCTGGTTCTTCGTATGGATGGAATTGTCTTAGAGCCTGAATGGCGAGGGAAAGCGATGCTTTAGAAACAACCATTTCAAACTTGCACTCTAGAACGCTTTGCAATACTCCCGCTTCGCCGTGTGTTGGATGCGAGTCCTCGCCACCAATAAATGTACCTGTTCCAGATGTTGTAAAAGAACACTGTTCATAGTTACCAATTCGACCGCAACTTACACTAGACAGTGCCAGTCGAAGCGCCTCCACCTTATCTTCAGGACAAAATGTGACGAGTTTGCACTCTTCGTCGGGGGGCAAATTGCCGAAGGGTCTGAGTGCGCGCACATCACCTTTTCCGATTCCATCAACAATCCAATCGTTAACTCCACCAGTCGCGACATCGAGTGATGTGTGGGGAGAGTAAATTGCAATTTTATGTGCTATCGCATCAAGTATTACTCGTTCTTTTGCTGAGCAATCGGTGACCGATTTGAGTGGATGAAAAATGGGTGGGTGGTATGAGACAATTGCGTTACTTTTCATCGCAATAGCTTCTTGCAGCACCGCCTCAGTCAGGTCAATAGTGAGCAACATATTGCCAGCGGGCCATTCTTTTGAACCAACAAGTAGTCCTACATTGTCCCAATCATTTGCGAGATACGTGGGAGCGAAAGATTCAAAAGCCGAGATAAGTTGTTGTGTTTTCATGATTGAATATGAGTAGAATACAATAGTCCGGCGAATAAAGGAGACACACATGAGACTCGGAAAAAACATGCTAGAAACAACAAATCCTGCCCTCAAAAACCATGATGCATGGCGAGATGGAGTCCAAGATTGCGCGGGGGTGGAAACAGCCTCGATTGGGGGGGTAGTCAACAAAACAGGGATGCTCACTTCGGTTGCTGTCGCTGGAGGTATGTTTGGGATTTGGTTGACCCAAAACCAACCCGGACTCGCCTGGCCTCTTGGAATAGCAGGGTTTATCGCAACGATCGTGGTCTACTTTATGATTCTTCGAAATCCAGCGAGGGCAAAACAAACGGCGTGGATTTATGCGGGGATTCAAGGTGCATTCTTGGGGGTTCTGACACACGCACTCGACAGCGCACTTGCAAATATGGGATACACCGCAGTGGGTGGTCTTGCGTTGCAGGCATTCGTAATCACAATTAGTGTGCTCATTTCCATGCTGGCGTTGTATTACTTTAGAATTTTGCAACCTACGAAAAAGTTTACAGCAGCCG
>CAZURP010000290.1:0-1703 GCA_964623715.1 uncultured Isosphaeraceae bacterium
GGTGTCCCCCTTGGAGTGACAGTCACCAAAGCGTGGGTGTCCCCATCGGAGTGACTGTCACCCAGTTACAATGGGGGCATGACACAGATAACAAAGAGTAACCCGTCGTTTTTGCTTCCTCGACTCTCGTTGATGATGTTTTTGCAGTTTGCAATTTGGGGAGCATGGCTACCTATTTTGTACCCATTCTTGTTGGGGTATAGAGAATTTACTCTCACAGAGACGGGTCTCTGTCTTTCCGCTGGTGCAGTAGGCGCAATTTTCGGTCCCTTCATTGCTGGGCAACTTGCTGACCGGGTGATCTCGACTGAAAAATTGTTGGGAATAAGCCATCTCATTGGTGCAGTGCTCGTCTATATGCTGGGTACATCAGATACCTTTATGGAGTTTGCTATTCTGTCTGGCGTCTATGGTTTTGTGTATGCTCCAACGATTGCACTTACAAACTCGTTAGCTTTTCATCATCTTCCAAACCGTGATCGTGATTTCGGAAAGGTGCGCTTGTGGGGTACGGTTGGCTGGATTGCCGCTGGAATTGTCGTTGGTCAATACCTTCGGATTTGGTCGACACCGACCGGTGTTCCACTAGAGGACATTGCTGCAGCACAAAATGCAGGACGTGCAGTTGCTTTTTCTATTAGTGCAGCCCTTGGGTCTATCATGGGGTTCTACTGTTTCACTTTGCCGCACACGCCTCCATCGAAGAACGCTGGAGATAAACTTGCATGGTTTGAAACCTTACGCGAGATACGTATGCAACCCTTGGTCACGTTGTTCATCATCGCAGTACCAGTGAGCATTATCCATCAGTTTTATTTTGTGTACACCAGTGATTTTGTGACGGGTATTCAGAATGCTGCTGGAAGTGATGCTGCAAACACATTTGCAAATGGCATCAATACGGTCCTAGGCGTTGGCGGCGGTGGCTTAATGACTATTGGCCAAATGAGCGAAATTGTTGTGCTCGCTCTTATGCCTATTTTGGCGGTTAAATTCAGCAAGAAGACGCTCTTATGCACAGGGCTTGTTGCGTATGGTTTGCGGATGGCAATTTTCGCGTACTTCCCAACACTCATTCCTGTTGTTGTAGGTGTTGCATTACATGGAATTTGTTTTGGTTGTTTCATCTTCGTTGCCTTTATGGTTGTTGATGAGTACTGCTCGAAAGATGTACGCGCAACAGCACAAAACTTTTTCAATCTCGTCATCGTTGGTGTAGGTATTATCGTCGGTAGTTTGTTTGCGACTGCGCTTGTTGGCGAGTGGGCGATGGTGGATGGCACGATGGATTACTCCGCGTTGTTCTCCGTGCCAATGTGGCTCTCTGCAGCGTGCTTCCTGATGCTCATTGTGTTTTATCCGAGTCTTAAAGAACTACCCAACAATAGTTAATTAACCGAGGGTTTATTAAATCATTGAATAAAAACACAGCCCGCTACAAGTAGCGGGCTGTGCGTGTGTCCTATTGGACGAAGTGAGACAGTCGTGGTCTTACTTCAAAATTACATTCCACTGATGATGCGGAGCAAATCACCAATTTCGACTGATCCAGAAGCATCGAGGTCGTACATTGGGTTTGTGCTTCCCCACATAGTGATTACTTCAAGGAGGTCGTTAATATCAACAACACTGTTTCCATTAAAGTCACCGTGACCTGCCCCCATTAGTTGTACCAGTTCGTATGTTAGTCAATTGACTCCAAT
>CAZURP010000291.1:0-1697 GCA_964623715.1 uncultured Isosphaeraceae bacterium
GATACTGAATGAACGAGTGCGAACTTTTCTATCTTGAACAGGCGTTTTAGTTTGAAATAGCAGTCTATATCAGAAAATGGCGAGATTTTTCTTTGAATTGGAATGTCTACAACGTGCACTTCTTTTGGTAGCCATGAATGCACTTCTTGTTGCCCACTGAGATTGGCAACAAGTGTTACATCATATACTTTCGAAAGTTCGTCTAATTGGTGTGCCAAAAAAACCTGTGCTGTCATTGGTGAAGAGACAACAACTGCTATCTTTGTTTTTTGTTTGCAAACGATTGAAATCGCTCCTCTAACGTAGTTTCAAATTGAAATCCAAGTTGCTCTTGTATTTTACTTGAATCGTATACACACCGTCCTGTCAATGCGTCTATGCGACTTTGCGTCAAGGGAATCAAGCCGGTCCACCCAATCAAAGTGGTAAGCATTCGTACTGGCATTTCTGGTAATCGTCGTACTTTTTTATTTGTTCGGCTTGTGCAAACCGATTGAACAAACTGTTCAATTTGAATGGAATTAGAAAGATTGAATGCGTTTCCTGTTGCACAATCGGCTGTGCCACACAATATCATCGCTTTTATAACATCATCGACATGAACATAATTAAGAGTCGCTCCCTCTTTGCCAATATAGAAAAACCTGCCATTTTGTATTGCCTGAACAAATTGGTGTAGAGATTGATTTGGCATACCTTCCGCAAAAACAATGGATGGCCTCAAGAGGACGCTGGGGACTTCACTGGACTCAACAAGATGGTCTGATTCTGCCTTCGTTCGTTCGTATTCTCCAATTGGCAATTCGGGTGATGTCTCTGAAACCGATCCGCTCCGGTTGCGACCATACACTCCAACGCTACTGAGTTGAACCCAGCGACCAATAGTACTAACTGAAGCGTGTAGCAATCTTTTAGTGCCGTCCACATGCAAGGGTCTCATTTTGGATTCATCAGTGAGTTCACCACAACAGTTGTAGAGGATGTCAACGTCCTGAACGAATCCACCTACGTCAAACGATTCATCAAGAAGATCTCCAACGTACGGCGCAACTCTGTTTTTTTTATACTCCTTATTACGAGTAAGCACTCTGACTTCGTGCCCTTCTGCCAACAAACGGTCAGTGAGAACGTTCCCTACAAATCCTGTTCCACCTGTTATCGCAACAATCATCTGCCAAGCATTCGCAAAATTTGTTTTGGTGAAAGTGGCAATAGCAACAGTAGGTATATCGCAAAATACGAAAGTCGCTTACATATAATTGGTTTCATTTTTTGTCTAGAGAGAGATTTATTTTCTTGATATAAAGCAGCAACAGCGTCGTAGTAATGCAACTTTTGATATGCCGCCTTGAACTCAGTTGCATACTTTGTGCGGAGCGTTGGGCTTTTCTCAGAAATTTCATCTAACGTGTACTTCATCTCGCCTGAAACTAAATCTACCGTTTCTCTAGACAGTGAGTTTTCAACGACTCTGTACCTCACGATAAAATCGTGAATAACTCCAACAGTGGAGATTGCGCAGATGTTCATGAACAAATTATAGTCGGGGCAATACTTTAAATTCACTGGGAACTCTAATCCTGACTCGTCAATAACAGACTTCCTTATCAGTACGCTCTGCATATTTATTTCATATTTTCTGAGCATGTTCCCTAATAAAAAACCGCTTTTACTTCTTACTTTCGATTGTTTTTTGA
>CAZURP010000292.1:0-1696 GCA_964623715.1 uncultured Isosphaeraceae bacterium
GCGACGACTGCAAGTCCACCAACGAGTGCGATGAGGCCTCCAGAGGGGACAAACAATTCAACAAAGAAAAGTACTAGCGCGATTCCAATGAAGACGAACGCCCAGATAATTGGCGAGGAAGTTTCTGCAACAGCAGGTGTAGTTTGTGCAAGTAAATCAATCATCGTGTTTGTTCCTCGACTTCGATAGTAAGGCCGAGTTGTATGATACGTACTGTTGTTCCCTCTGTAATCCATTGCCCGGAAGTTGTTGCATCAAATACACCGCCCTCGATGGATATTCGCCCACTTGGCCGCAAATCTGTGATTGCAAGCGCTAACGTTCCAAGTGGAGGTTGCGTGCTTTGCTCGCAGAGTGTGGCGTTTGTGATTTCGTCTTCGAGGACGATTCTTCGCATGGCGACGGTGTCCCCAAGGCGCTTCGCAATAATCCACGCTCCAATAATGGCAATGAAACATCCACCAAGAACAGCACCAAGGCCAGTAAACAATTGCAGTTGACCCTCGGGTGTTTGCAAATCGCCCGATATGAAGCTTCCCACCATTCCTGCAAAGAGAAACGCAACGCCAAGAAATCCTGTAAAACCAGTTCCGGGAATGACGAGTATTTCAATGGCTACACAAACGAGTCCAGTGATGACGAGTAGCACATCCCACCACTGTGCAAGCCCCGCGAGGTAGGGAGCGCCAATCAAAATACCCATAGAGACAGCGGCGCCTGCGCTAAAGATTCCGGTTGATCCAGTAACGAATTCAATAAACACGCAGATGAGAAAGACCGCGATAAGCGCAAGCCGCACCGGCCAACTGATAAGAATTCGCACGAGACCCTCAGCCCAGTTGGCGTCACTGCGAGTGAGCGTGGTTGCCCCAAACCATTGTTTGAGTTCGGCGTCACTTGCAATGACATCTGTGACGAGCCCGTACTGTTGTGCTTCAGCGGGTTTCAGCGTGAGCAATCGATCATCTGGAACGATTTGTTTGATGAGTTCCCAATCGCCGGCATCTGACGAAGAAATTCGAGTTCTGCTCGGAGGAAGTTTTTGTGAAAAGGTTGGGTCCCACATGGGCTCGTTTCGCGCGCCCTTTGAGAGTTGCGAGAGGGTGTCAAAGTAGGGCGTGAGTGCGGCGTTGCTTTCATTGCTTTGACCAATGGAAGAAAAAAGTTTGGGCGGTAACGCACCAAAGATGGATTCGTATTCGCGTTCGTTGACACAAATGGTCTCGCTGGTTTTTTTATTTTGTAGTAACCAGAGTTCAATTCCCACGCTTACAAATGATTCAACGAGGTGTTCGTCGTAATGGTTTCGGCGCGCAGAGTCAATCACCTCTGAGAGAACAGGTGATTCAATCTTTGCACGCTCGGTGGCGGGTATCGGTAGACCTGCTGCATTAATCGGTGCGGCGTCACCAAAGGTGCTTCCAGGGGCAACAACGATTTCTCGGCAGGCAAGGGCAATAATCGTGCCCGCTGAAAAAGCGTGCGGGTGAATCCACGCCACAGTATTTTGCGGCGCGTTATTTTTTAACTCGTAACAAATTTGAAGCGTTGAAAGCAAATCTCCGCCGGGTGTGTTGAGATCAATGACGAGTGCATCTGCGCCCTTTGCCTGTGCAAGGCGACGTGTAAATGATTGTGCAGTGACTGTGTCGACAACGCCTTCGATTGTGATGATTGCGACGTCGTTTGCTTGCCT
>CAZURP010000293.1:0-1685 GCA_964623715.1 uncultured Isosphaeraceae bacterium
ACTTGTATTTGTTATTAGCATTCTTCTTGTTTCTGTTGCGCAAGCACAGATTCGTGTCGTGAATTACAACATCGCAAAGTGTATTGGAGATCATGAGGCGCTTGATTTCGTTATTGACGCAGCTTCGCTTGATGATAGTGAAGGAAAGGCGTATCCCGTTTCTGTCTTTTTGTTCCAAGAAGTATCAAGCGGAAAAGAAAAAATACTCCACCGCATGCTAGGCGAGGACTATTCCAAAGGAACGTATACCAACCAAGGTGAAGCAGGCGGTGCGCAAGCTATGTTTTATAACTCGAAGCAATTTAAGGAAAACAAAAAATCGCATAAGGATATTTTTACAGGCGCAACACGGTATGCCGACCTGTGGCACTTGGTGGGCATTAAAGAAAACAAAGGCGTTGAATTTTATGTGTACAGCATGCATTTAAAAGCATCAAAGGGGACTGAAAACAAGGAACAACGCGAGTTTGGTGCAAACGCAATTCTTGAAGACATTGCAACGTTGCCTGAAAATGCAAATGTAATCGTGGTGGGCGACATGAATTTTTACACGAACAAAGAACCCGCCTATAAAGCATTTGTCAAAGTGCTAGTTGACCCTTTGGGAAAAGGCGACTGGGCTGGGCGAGACGACGCTGAAAAGCACACGCAGTCACCAAGAAAAATACAAAAAGGTGGACTTGTCCACGGTTGCCTTGATGATCGTTTTGACTTTCAGTTTATTAGCAAATCTTTAAAGGACGGCGAGGGCATGGAGATCATGCGTGGTTCGTACCGAGCAATGGGGAATGATGGCAAACATTTTGACACTGCAATCAATGACAATGGTAAAGATAGTCAATATTTTGAAAATGACAAAGAGCGCAGTAATACACTTGCGACTGCACTGCACGATGCCTCTGATCATATCCCTGTAATCGTCGATTACGAGGTCAAGAAACAAGAGAAGAAGAAAACAACGCCTGATACCAAAGATTAAGATAATCGCTATTTTTTAGTGGTTTTTTTGCGTTCAGACGGTACACTTGAGCGAAGGTATGGGCATGTTGAAACGAGTATGTATTGCACTATGTGCACTTTGGATTTCTGGGGCCGCGTCCGCACAAATACGCGTGATGAGTTATAACATTGCGCAGTTCAATGGTGATGCAAATGCGCTAGGCGATGTACTGCAAACAGCGAGTGATGACGACAGTCATGGGTTCGCGACTCCTGTTTCCATTTTTATGTTTCAGGAAGTAGACCAAGCGGAGTTGTCAATTTTACAATCGGCAGTTGGTGCGGGCTACACGATGGCAACCTTCACAGACCAAAACGATAGTAGTTGGGGCGGCGCGCAAGCAATGTTTTATAATGCATCCCAATTTGTTGAGAACACTTCGTTGCATTACGATATTTATACAGGCGCAAGTCGCCACGCGGATCGATGGGCGCTGAATGTGTCGGGGTACGATGGAAAACGAATCTACGTTTACTCCATGCATTTGAAAGCTTCGACGGGAACTGAGAACCAAGAGATAAGGCGGCAGGGTGCAGAAAGTGTGCGCGATGATATTATGACACTGCCCAACGATAGTCATATCATTGTAGTAGGGGACATGAATTTCTATTCCCCAAGCGAGCCAGCGTACGAGTGGTTTATTGCAGCAGGAGATGGAGTTTTAGTGGACCCCTAAGGAAATGGT
>CAZURP010000294.1:0-1672 GCA_964623715.1 uncultured Isosphaeraceae bacterium
GAGCTAACGACTCATAATCGTTCGGTCCCCGGTTCGAATCCGGGCCGGCCCACTCTAAAAATGAACGCAAGCTTGTTTGCGTTCATTTTTTAATGGAGATTACAAGCGTTTCAGAAACATTATTGTTTGCGTTCGTTTTTATATTTATCTATTATGATTGAAAAGGAGAACGAACATGACAAATAATGCAATGGCAGCAGCGGTAGGTATAGTCGGGCTTGGTTTAGTATCAATCGGGTTTCAAGTCGGTGATGGCATGTCGATAGCACATGCGGAAAGTATCAATTCTGTCGAACGTGCCGTTAATCCAAACATCATTTGGTTTGGCGTAACTTCTGAACAAGGTGGAGGGTTAAGCAACCCAGATAGACATATTGTGTATCACCGAATGTGGTCAGATGGAACAATCGAAATGCGCTACGCGGGCACAGTCAATGGTTGCCAGATTGAAACAGAGTATTGCGATTGGGTTGTCGTTCCACCTGCACCGAACGGAGCGGTTGCCTGCAGATCGGACATTAACGGTGATCAACAGATTGGCGTTGAAGATCTACTCATTGTCGTTGATGATTGGGGCAATGATGTTCTTTGCGCACCATCTTTCGGCTGCTTGGATCTAGGAAATGTTGGCAGCGCACCTGCAATGTAGAATGCACTGATGCACAGAAAACAACAGCGCGGCTTCTGTCTTTTTGGCATTTTACTTTCGCTTGCGTGCGTGGTTGTAATGATGACAATCTATATGTCATCGCTCGACAAAGCAGTCACGGGTGGTAAAGGAAAATCAGCACAGGGTTCTGTTTGGGGAATGCAAGACCAAATTCAACTGCAGTTACTCGGACAAGCACTCACGATTGATGCGATGTCGAATAAGAACAACCAATTTCTAACACCAAGCGTTTTGTCAAGATCAAACGATGTGTACGACAACAACTCTGCGAACTTTTGGTCAGCACTGCTTGTGCAAAATTTAGCCAAAGCAGAGCAACTCATTTCGCCAGGTGATCGTGGCTGGGTTGAAAAAGCACAAATAGATTATCGCGCAGATGATTGGGACCCATCCTTTTCAGTCGATCTGTCAGAAATCGCAAACGTGTCGTATGCGCATATGCCTTTGTTCGGCGAGCGACTCAAAAAACGTTGGAATACACAAGCGGGTCGGTTCCCAATTATGGGAAATCGCGGGCCAGTTGATGGCGATGAGTTTGCTGACTCGATCACAGTCGATGATGATGGTGTCTGGCGTGGCTGGGTGTTGCACTCAGACAATTCCATCACTTGGGTTGAAGGTACTTCTGTGGTTTCAAAATGGCGTCGCCAAGATGTTGTCGCCAAAGACAATGTGTTCCTTATCGAAGAAGAAGATTCCTCTGACGATGCTATTCTTGGCTATACATTGGAGATGGACGCTTACGGACCCACGCTCGTTTGGGATTAATCAACCGCGAGTACAACGTCGTTTTCTGAGTCGTTTATATACCGCGGGTTGATTTAATATTGGTAAGGGCGGGGGTGGGGGCGTGAATGAGGTGTTTTGCTGAAAATCCCCAGATTTCTGGCTGTTCATAGGCAATCAGCGCATCATGCCACTAACGGGCCATCAGCGCACCTACCGTACATGTTGATGAAAATTGTTGGCATTGGGACCAATGTTCAAGCATGCGGGTCTTTC
>CAZURP010000295.1:0-1627 GCA_964623715.1 uncultured Isosphaeraceae bacterium
GATGTTCATAGACGAGAAGCCCAGCGATCAAGAATACTGCAACAATAAAGAGCCAGCCAAGTTTAGGTTCAGTTGTTGCTACACCAAACAAAAACGCAACACACAAACAATGCAAAAATTGACTGATCAGCATTGCTGGTTTTGCACCAAGGGATGCAGGCATACTTTTGAGGTTGTCACGTTTGTCACAATCGATATCTTGTAAGGCATAAATAATGTCAAACCCCGCAACCCAGCACAGTACAGCGCCTGAAAGTAACCAGATTGGCGAGTGTGAAAGTGTTTCTGGTTGCACGGCAATTGCAGCAGCGAGTGGACTCAGTGCGAGTGAAGTGCCAAGATAAATGTGACAAAGCCATGTGAAACGTTTAAACAGTGGATAGGCAATGAGCCAACAGAGCACCAATACTGAAAGGTTCATTGGGTAGGTATTGTCCCAAAGTCGAAAAAAGCATGTTAGAACAATAAAGAAAATGGCATTGCATGAAAGGTAGACACCAGCAACAGTCGTAGAGACATCACCACTAGCAAGCGCTCGATGTTCGGTTCGTGGATTTTTAGCATCAATATCTCTATCAAAAATACGATTTGCAAGCATCGCAACATTTCGAGCAAAAAACATACATCCGACAATCAACAGAAGTTGCCAACCGAAATCGTCCCATTGGATAGCGCTGTCGTATGTTGCCGCCATGAATCCGCCAAGGAGAGCAAACGGCATCGCAAAAACAGTGTGCGAAATCTTGATATCTGAGAGAAGTTTGACAAGTGTAGTTGCCATAAGATGAGCATGATAGAATCTAAATACTATGGCAGCACCAAAAACAGCAATTGTTCCTACTCGATGTGAAGATTACCCTCAGTGGTACCAAGAAGTCATCAAAGCAGCTGATTTAGCAGAGACTTCTCCTGTTCGAGGGTGCATGGTGATTAAGCCGTGGGGGTATGGGCTTTGGGAAAATATCCAACAAAATCTCGACGGACGATTCAAGGCAACGGGTCATAAGAACGCGTATTTTCCGCTTTTTATACCTCTGAGTTTTTTGCAACGAGAAGCAGACCACGTTGAGGGCTTTGCAAAAGAATGTGCTGTAGTCACGCACCACCGCCTTGAACCAGATGCAGATGGGCAACTGCAACCAGCCGGCGAGTTGGAAGAACCGCTTATTGTTCGTCCAACTTCGGAAACCATCATCGGCGAAATGTTCAGCAAATGGATAGAGTCGTACCGCGATTTGCCATTGCTTATCAATCAGTGGGCGAATGTTGTTCGCTGGGAAATGAGAACGCGCTTGTTTTTGCGAACGGCGGAGTTTTTGTGGCAAGAAGGGCACACTGCGCACGCAACGGAGCAAGAAGCAATCGATGAGACGTTGCAGATGCTCGACATCTATAAGGACTTTGCCGAAAACACAATGGCGATGCCAGTCATCACTGGCGCCAAGAGTGAAGGCGAACGATTTCCGGGGGCGGTCGAAACGTATTCCATCGAAGCAATGATGCAAGATGGGAAAGCATTACAGTCAGGAACGTCACACTTCCTTGGGCAAAACTTTTCAAAAGCGCAAGACATTACCTTCCAAAACGACAACAAGGAAGTCGAGTTTGCATGGACAACAAGTTGGGG
>CAZURP010000296.1:0-259 GCA_964623715.1 uncultured Isosphaeraceae bacterium
GAATACCGCACATGCGCCGTTGCTGCAATCGATCCATACAACGCAAGTTTTCCAATTGCAAGTTTTTCCTCGCGCGGACCAACGAACTGCACGCCTTCTGGTGCGTCTGCCATTAAACCTGACATTTCTGCGCCCGGCGTGAACACATATTCAAGTACACCAGGAGGCTACTCTTCCTACAGCGGAACTTCCATGGCGTCGCCACACATCAACGGTGCAGTCGCACTCATGGTGCAAGCAAACCCCGACCTTGACGTCG
>CAZURP010000296.1:269-1609 GCA_964623715.1 uncultured Isosphaeraceae bacterium
CACCTCCAAACTATCAAAGAAATTTTGTACTCGACTGCTGTCGACTTGGGCTCCGCTGGTGAAGACAACGATTACGGGCACGGCATTATCGATTGCGTAGCCGCAGTGAACATGGCACTTGAAACCGTTTCGCTCACATGGGCTTTTCCTGAAGGAAGACCTGAGTGGCTTGAGCCATCAGGCGGAACGGAAATTCCAATCACCATCGGAGGCAATCAAGCATCGGCCGATCCTTCGACAGCAATGTTGCACATTGTCATGGGTGGAGAAACAACAGCGCATGCGCTCGCACACGACGGCGGTGACAACTACCGCGCAATCTTCCCTGCACTCGATTGCGGTGCAACTGTTTCGTATTACTTCACCGTCGAAACAACCGATGGTGAAATTTCGTACAACCCACACGCTGCACCTGACGCAACCTATATAGGTATCGCTTTGTCAGGCTACGAATCGAGTTTTGCGGATGACTTTAACACTGACAATGGTTGGGAAGTCGTTGCTGGTGCCGGCACTGGTAACTGGACAAGAGTTGTACCAACACAGGGTGGCACTCGATGTGACCCAGGCAGTGATTCCGATGGCTCGGGATATTGTTTTGTCACTGGCAACTCGACAGACGAAGACATTGACGATGGCTCAACTATCTTGACTTCACCTACCCTTGATGGTTCGGCTGATTCTGCAGTACTTTCGTACGATTTCTGGTACTCCAACGGATCGACTTGCAATGGTGCAGATCCGCAAAACGATATCTTCATCGTCGAAATTTCAGACGATAACGGTGCTACTTGGAATGCACTTGAGACTGTTGGGCCAACAGGCCCTGAAGTAAACGGTGGTTGGTTCACCCGCGACTGGACGATTGCAGATATCACTGGCATTACACCGAACAACTCCATGAAACTCCGTTTCACGGTTGGCGATTTGAACGACGCTTCTATTGTCGAAGCAGCAGTCGATGCAATCAAAATCGGATACCACTACTGCAACAACGCGTGTAGTGGCGACGCCAATGGCGACGGCACTGTTGACGTTGGCGATGTACTCGCTGTCATTGACCAATGGGGCGGCAGTGGTTCAGGCGATGTAAATGGTGATGGCACCGTAAACGTCTCTGACGTACTCCTCATCGTTGGAAATTGGGGAACTTGCGACTGATCACTGCAAAAGGAACCATTTTTACCTTTTTTTAACGAAGCAACGCTCAACAGAACGTAAAAACATTCCTTATTTATAAGATTACTTACACCGATTTATTACTCCATAATAGCACTACAAAATATAGTTACTACCGCCAGAAAAAGAAGAAGAAAGACAACCATGAAACTACATTCATA
>CAZURP010000297.1:0-1598 GCA_964623715.1 uncultured Isosphaeraceae bacterium
CCTATGGAATCGAGACTGATGTCGCAAGAGAAAAGGACAACATTGGTTGTTATTTGCAAGCGCGAACAGACTAATCGTGTGGAATACTTACCTATAATCATCCTATGTTGGACTTAACACAGTTGGCGGTAATTGCAGTTGCGTTTTTCGGAAGCGATCGATTAGAACTTGCATTGGAAAAGTCAGGTGAAAACCGCGCAGAACTTGAGGCAGTCTTGGCACACTATCCAGATGGCTCACAGCAACATAAAGCCGCCTGTTTTTTAATTGAAAACATGACTGGGCATAATTTTGCTGAACTCGTCTTTTTTGATTCGGAAGAAGAGCGAGTGGAGTTTGATTCGTTGTCGTATGAAAATTACGATGCGGCATCGAAGGCGATGAGCGTTATTGAAAGCGAACGAGGTGACGTACATTATGGGCGTGGTGAAACAGTTGAAGACACGCAAACTATTACAAGTGCATATCTCATCGAAAACATAGATCTCGCCTTTGAGGGGTGGAAGACAAATCCTTGGTCAAAGGAGTTGTCATTCGAGGATTTTTGTGAATACGTGTTGCCGTATCGAGGAAGTAATGAGCCGATCGAATCATGGCGGGGAGAGTTGATGGAACGATTTGCTGGTCTTGCGGATGAAATGGAGGATCCGAGTGATCCACAAGAAGCAGGGAGTTTGCTCGAGCAGAAAGCAAATGCTCTTATCGGTTTCGACCCTATTTTCTACTTGCATCCTACAGACCAAGGTTTTGCTGAAATGAAACGTCGTGGTTTAGGTCGATGCGAAGATATAACAAATATGCAAATCTATGCTCGCCGTGCCGGCGGCGTTGCAGTTGCGAGTGATTACACACCGTACTGGGCAAAGTCTGGAAACAACCATGCGTGGAGCGTCGTGATTGGTGCAAACGGCAAAGGGTACGCGCCTATCTCGGGTGTTGCGGCAAAAGTATATCGTAAGACATTTTCTGAACAACTCGATTCATTGGGTGCAAAGTTACAAGAGGGCGAGAAAGCACCGCGCTGGTTGAAGGGAAAATACTACAAAGACGTAACTGAAAGTTACGTACCAACTTCGGATGTCATTGTTTCTTTGCGGGGAGATATCGGTAATGATCGTTTTGCGTATCTCTGTGTGTTTAACTCAGGGCACTGGAAAGCAATCCAGTGGGGTAAGTTGCAAAAAACAGCGGTAATTTTCAAAGGGATGGGCAGGGATGTTGTGTACTTGCCAGCGTTTTTTCGTGATGATGCAATAGTCCCAGCGGGAACGCCTTTCATCTTGGAGAAGGACGGCATGATTCGTTTTGTTGCGGTTGCTGGTGAAGACGTTTCTGTAACAGCTGAAGATACTTCAGGAAATCAAGTTGCATTCGACGATTGGACTGACGAGAGTGTTACGTTGCCATTGAAAGATGGCGAAAAATATGAACTTCATGCATGGACTCCAGACGGATGGAATGTGATTGCCGAAAAAGTAGGCAATGGGATTCCTATGGAATTTGAAAATCTATCCTCCAACGGTTTGTATTGGCTTATTGAAGTGGATGGCGACCGAGAAGAACGACCATTCACCATCGAGGACGGTCAAATCGTCCGC
>CAZURP010000298.1:0-1594 GCA_964623715.1 uncultured Isosphaeraceae bacterium
TTCTTGCTCGCAACCTCGCTTGTTGCCTGTGAAGAAGCGAGCAGCAGTACAAGTGCAACGACTACTACAGCTGATGCTCCTGCTGAAGAGACGGTCGCCCCAGCCGAGAAGCCCGAAAAGGCTGAGAAGGCACCTCTTTCTACGACAAATGAGAAAGCATCAAAAAGTGATGCTCCAAATCCAAAAGCCTCTAAAGGTAAAAATTCTGCGGAATCAATGATTGGATCCTCTGCAAGTTCGCTCGCGAGGAAGCCAGGCGATGATCCTGCGCCAAGCGCTCCCAAAGATAACGAAGATCCACCGGTTATTCTTGAACAAGTCATCGTGGCAACTCCTGCAGAACTCGACCTAGGTACATTTTCGACAAGTGAAACTGGAACTGGCTCGGTTTCATTGCAGAACACAAGTGATAATCCAGTCACTATTACTCGCGCAAAAGCAAGCTGTGGTTGCACGACATCAGATTTTAAAAACGGCACAGTCCTTCAGCCAGGCGAATCGACTGAGATTTCAGTCACCATGAACGGCAAGGGCCGAGCGCGTAAAATGTCTAAAACAGTTACGTTTACAATTGAAGGATATCCAGCACTTCGATTACCTGTGACAGCAAACACGCTTTCGTACGTCTCCATCGATAAAGAGCCAATCATTATTAATGATGAAGTCGAGACGACACTTGTTACGCTTACAGCGCTCGATGAGCAGCCATTTAAAGTCACTTCAATGATTCCACCAATTGCGGATTTGCCACAAGAGCCAACAACAAAAGTGGAATTACTTCTTGATTGGGAAACATTTTGGGAAGTCGTACAAACGACGAAAGTGACAATCAAAACAGACCACCCGCTTTGCAAAGAAGTCGTAACAAGTATTCGTCTTACTGCAGAGCAACGTCAAAAGTTAAATAAAATTCTTTCTGACAGGCGTGCGAACGGAAATCTGCCTACAAAGGATCCAACGCGTCCGCTTTCAGGCGATCAACTTGCTCGATACATTAAAGGTGGTCGTGGTAATCAAGTCATCAAATACATTAATCAGAATCTCGGAAAATACGATGCAGTCAACAAAGATGGCATAGCCCTCTTAAGTGTCGCTGCAGAAGCAGGAGATGCTGAAACAATGGCTGCGTTGCTCGAACTCGGCTCGAATATCGAACGAGTTGACAGAGTGAATCGAACACCATTGATGCACGCGGCACGATCGAAGAATGCAGAAGCTGTTTTATTGCTTCTTGATGCAGGCGCAGACATTCAAGCACGTGACCGATTGGGTGGCACGCCACTTTCTTGGGCTTCAGGCTTTGGCTCCCCAGAAGGCGTGCAAGCACTCATCGACGCGGGCGCTGATGCGAATACTGTTGACAACGTTCTTGGGTACACACCGTTGCTCTGGGCTGCGGGGTTCGGTGATGCGAAATCTGTAGAAATCCTACTTGAGGCTGACGCAGATGTAAACATCGTAGACACAGCTGAAAAACGTTCACCTCTTATGCACGCGGTGCGAACTGGTAAAGATGAAAGTGTGAAATTACTTCTCGATGCTGGGGCAGACGTGCATGAAATTGACAAGGGCAAAGCAACAGCTTTACACGTGG
>CAZURP010000299.1:0-1591 GCA_964623715.1 uncultured Isosphaeraceae bacterium
ATCAAGATTGAACCAAGCGTAGCCAAGGGCTGCTAGCATTCTCGGGTTCTCTGGTTGCAATGCATTAGCAATTTCAATGTGTCGTACGGCGTTTTCAAATTGTTTTGAGGCAAGATACAAATTACCTAGTTCGAATTGCACTGCCGCGTTGCTCTGCATTAGAACAACTGCCTTTTCTAACAACACGATTGCCTCTTGTTTTTTGCCTACTTGTTTTGCAACAAGCGCAAAACGGTAGAGCGTTTCTGCTTGAAATGACGGATCATCGGACAGAGCAAACGGAGAGTCAGCGGGGATGTCGAACGCTTGTTTGTAATATCTGTAGGCGTTTTCATACTGTTTCGCATTAAATGAAAGTTGCGCTAAATGTGCAAGTGCTGGTCCGTGATCGGGCTCATCAGCAATAATAGATTGCCAGACTTTCTCTGCCTCGCTAAAACGTTCAGCGAGGAAAAGCGCCCAACCAAATTTCGTCCGCGTCATGACGTACGTCGGGTCGATTTTCAAGCCCGCCTCAAGATGCTCTATTGCCATCTTTATTGATTGTTTTGAGATTCGATCATTCCGAAGCAAGATATCTGCGAGCGCTAGACGCGCATCTCGATTACTTGGTTCTAGCGCAACCGCTTGGTCGAGTTTTTGTTGCGCAGAGTCAATTCGACCTGCGATAACATCAAGTTGCGCTTGCGTCACAAGGTGCGGAGCTAAAATACACTTAGATTCCATCTCAGCAAGCCAAGGATCATCCATCTGGTACCCCATATCAACGGCTACAAATGGCGCAACTGGTTCTCTGTCCATCTTCGCTTTTGCAGTATGCACAAGCGATGCAGCGGCTTGTATGTTTGTGCCATCGAGAATTTCTAACACATCAAGCCACAACCCTTTTTCTGCAAAAATTTGCGCGAGCGCAACCTTTGCATAGTCGGTGTTTGCCCGAGCGAAATACGTTTTAGCGAGTTCTTCGTCGCCTCTACCAAGATGCAGTTCTCCTAAACGAGCAAGCAAAGGTGCATACGTTGCATCAAGTTGTTCAGCCTGCATAAAGTAGCGCATTGCAGAACCACTGTCGCCTAGCGAAACATCGAGCATGCCTAAGTAATAAGGCCAACGCGGATTACTCGAATCGTTCTGCATTGCTAGAAGATATTCCTTGCGTGCAGGTAGCCCGTTCGCGTGAAGCACCATACCCCGCTCGCCTGAACTTGAAACATTATTCAGTGCTGTAAGAATTTGCATTGGCAATTCGTTTTCTTGCACTGTTGTCCACGTACCATCATTTTCCCAGAGAGCTACACGGGTAATGCGATCAAACGGTGGATACAACGCCATGCCCCCGACGACAATGTCTGGTTTCCCATCACCGGTAATGTCGCCAACATCGCAAGTGACTAAATGCGTTGGACTTTTTGCAATAACCCGTTTTGTAAACGACATATTGTCGCCTTGCTCCCACCAAACAATGCTTGGGGTGTCAGGTTTTTCCCAAAATGCGAATTCAGAAACCGTCACGATGTCAAGGTCACCATCGCTGTCCATATCTGTAGCTGTTGGACCATACGCGCCGTCCATTTGTCCAATTCGATGGTAC
>CAZURP010000300.1:0-1576 GCA_964623715.1 uncultured Isosphaeraceae bacterium
ACATGCTTGCAAAACACAACGACGGCACCACTGGTTTAACCATCGACAAGAAATAAACGACCCGCGGGATTGTTTATTCTTTAAACGCCGACTTGTTCCCATTCTGGCTGTAGTTCTCGTTTAACAATTTCGTTCTGCAACCATACCATATCAATTGTGTCATCAATTTTGACGAGGCCATAAATATCACGGAGGTGCTTGCTCGAACCGCCCTCTTTAAAATACTCCAACTTTCGAATAATGACATATTCGCTTGGTGCCACACAGACATCAAACCCAACTAAAGAGATTGTTTTTCTGTTTTTCATCCCCCAAGTATGAAGGAAATCGTTATTACAAATGAATATATCAGCTTTCATTCCTGTTTCATTGTCAATGATATTGAACTGACCCTTTGTAGAAACAATCTCATTTTCTATCACTTCTCTCGGAGGGCAATAAAAACGATCTTCAGGAAAAAACGAAAGGAATGCATCAATATCCCCTCGCGCTAATTGAATAACCAAGTCAACGTCTACGGTAACTCGGGGCTCGCCTCTCACTATACATGCTAAAGAGCCGGTAACCATATACGGCCGATCCATTGAGTTAATCGGCTTGATAAAATTAGCAACCCATTTAACCTGTTCCACGTTGAAGAAACTCATGAGTACGGAGCTTTAGTTCGCTCTCGCAAATGTCAGGTTTTTTGCCAATAAGAAACGCTTGATGGAATGCAATCGCTGTTTGGCGCAATCGTTCGCTGCATTGCAAACGGTCACTAGGTGACATCTTCTTCCAAATTGCAATTTGCATTGGGTGTGGACGGTCACGGAGTTCCTCTTTGTGCGACATACGTTCAGTATAGACATTCGCATGCTCATGGACAAAACCCAAATGCAGAAATAACGCGTAAAACATCGGTCAAATTCACAACGCCATCCCCTGTAATATCTTCATCGCACACAGAATCGCAAGCCGCAACACACGTCGATGCTTCACCACGATACAAACCTCCCGCTTCCCAACAAGCAACCGAAGCGGTTTGCACGCAAACATCTCGAATGCAACACGCACCCGCGGGACTATTTGTATCGCGCACCGTGACCATCTCGCCAGATTCCCATCCAATGGAATCGCCTGCAAAAATACATGCTGTTAATTCTGGACGTGCGTGTTTTGACCAGATACCATCGCCATCTTTTGCTTCATTAAAAGAAAACACGCATTGGTCAAACACTGGATTCCCGTTTCTTGCATACGCTCCACCGCCTTGCTGTGCTGCATTGAAATCAATCAAACAGAGTCTAAACGTAGGGGAAGCATCAAGCACATACACGCCACCACCTTGTTCAGCCAAACCATTTCGGATGGTAAAGCCCTCTAGAGTTGCGCTTGTTCCTCCCACGCAACGGATGACCGATCCCCGCTGACCCGCATCGATGACCGTCTCTTCAGCGCCCATTTCGCTACGAATCAACAAGGTTTTGCCTAATAAATCAATCTGCTCCTTCCAGATTCCTGGCGAGACGATTATCTCATCCCCATGCACCGCCTCATCGATAGCATCTTGAATTGTTTGGCAATCCTGTGGAAC
>CAZURP010000301.1:0-1574 GCA_964623715.1 uncultured Isosphaeraceae bacterium
GGAACGTACGAACGAATCCTTGATCAAAATCTCTCCAGAGCCAACTTCACCACTGCTGGGCAAATATATACTGAAATACTCACCCGTGAACGCGCCGGTAGCTACCTTGGTCGCGATGTCCAAATGATTCCTCACGTTACTGGCGAAGTAAAACGCCGCCTTCGTCAACTCGCAATCGATGGTGGCGAAAACGGAAAACAAGCAGATGTTGTTTTTGTTGAAGTTGGTGGCACAGTTGGTGATTACGAAAATGGTTTCTACATCGAAGCGCTGCGTGAACTTGCCTACGAAGAAGGTCCTGAATCAACATGCTTTGTAGCACTCACGTACATCGTCGAACCAGCAATTCTCGGTGAACAAAAATCAAAGCCTGCACAACTTGGTATCAAACGACTCATGGAAACTGGCATTCAGCCACATATCATTGCATGCAGAGCGGAACTTCCAATCACGGATACCGTTGCACAAAAAATCTCAATGTTCTCAAACGTCGCACCAGAACGAGTGTTCTCTATGCACGATCGAGATTCTATTTACACGATCCCAGATGCGATGCGAAGTGAAAAAATTGATCGTGAAATTCTATCGATTCTGAAGCTTCACGACAGAGTCGATGCCGTTGCTGAAGACAAAGCAAGAATTGGCTGGCGAAACTACATCGACGCACTCACAGGCAAACGAAATCACTCTATTTCGGTTGGCATTCTTGGTAAATACACTTCTATCCGTGACGCGTATGCTTCCATCGATAAAGCGATTGAACACGCATCAACCCATTTGTCAACGACCGTCAACATCAAATGGATCGATGTCACTGACTTGAAAAAAGACACTGCTGGATCCAAACTTGAAGCAGCAAACCTAGATGCGATCATCGTGCCCGGCGGCTTCGGCGAACGTGGAATTGAAGGCAAACTCGCTGCTGTCAAATGGGCTCGCGAACATGGCATTCCATTCCTTGGTATCTGCCTTGGTTTTCAAATGGCAGTCGTTGAATTTGCGCAGACAGTTGTTGGTTTTGAAGATGCAAACTCAACTGAATTCGATATCAACTGCAAACACCCTGTCATCGCAGAACTCCCCGACCAAAAAGAAATCGAAGGTCTCGGTGGAACGATGCGACTCGGCGGACAAGATGTTGCCATTACTTCAGGAAGTTTTGCAGAGCAATTGTTTGGTGCTACACATGTCCGCGAGCGTTTCCGTCATCGGTATGAAGTTGAACCAAAATATATTGAAGAACTCACAAAAGCAGGTTTGATCTTCAGTGGGCATCACCCAGAACATCAAATCATGCAAGTCCTTGAACTTCCCTCGACCATGCACCCATACTTTGTCGCTGGTCAGTTCCATCCAGAACTCACGAGCCGCCCACTGAACCCGCAACCCATGTTCATGGGTTTGGTTGCCGCTGCAATCGCTCACAGAACAGGTGAAAAACAACCTGTAAAAGTTCCCTCCCGATGGCTTGCTAGCAGTAACCCTGAGACTGTCGTATAATTCACAACCCTGTTATTTAGGCGATATAGCTCAGTTGGTTAGAGCGAGGGATTCATAAGCCCTAGGTCGCTGGT
>CAZURP010000302.1:0-1567 GCA_964623715.1 uncultured Isosphaeraceae bacterium
AATTCCGCCACCAGCGCGATGGGGATTAGGATTCTACCACGGCAAGCATTCTCTTGCTACCGTAGAATCCTCAAAGATGAAAACGAAGCTTTTGAACATCAATGAGATATTCCTCTCTATCCAAGGCGAATCGACTATGGCAGGGTTGCCATGTGTGTTTATTCGATTGCGGGGCTGCCCACTTCGCTGCCGGTATTGCGATACGTCGTACGCGTTTGCAGAAGGTGAGGGGGAATCTCTAGATGAGATTATCAAGCAAGTGCGCAAGTTCCGATGCTCGCTGGTTGAAATAACTGGTGGCGAACCGCTTCTTCAGCCCAATGTACGCGACCTCATGGTAAGGCTATGTGATTTGGATTATTCAGTGTTGCTTGAGACGAGCGGGCAACAAGCAATCGGCAACTGTGATTCTCGAGTGCGCAGAGTTGTGGACATTAAAACTCCAAACAGCGGAGCTGGAGGTTCTTTCTTACAAGAGAATTACGAACAGCTTTGCGAGATGGATGAAGTTAAATTTGTCATTACCGATAGAGCTGATTTTGATTGGGCTTTGCGCATCGTCGAGGAACATTCCCTTCAAGAGAAAGTGTGCGCAGTGCATTTTTCACCAGTAATGCAACAGGATGCAAATGACTGCATCGCTGGTTGCCCAGCACTTTCCCCTGAAGTTCTAGCGGAGTGGATTCTAGAATCGGGAAAAAACATTCGATTGCATATGCAACTTCATCGGTATGTGTGGTCTCCGAACGCTCGTGGAGTGTAAAATAGCACGCATGCGATTAGAAAAAACATTTCGATTTGAAGCAGCGCATTGGTTGCCCAACGTCCCCGAAGGCCACAAATGTGGAAGAATGCATGGGCACTCGTTTCGAGTGACGGTGGTTGTTGAAGGCGAGGTTGACCCAAAGACAGGGTGGGTGATGGACTACGGTATTATAAAGGAAGCGTTTTTGCCATTGGAAAAGCAACTCGACCATTACTGCCTTAATGAAATTGAGGGTTTAGAAAACCCAACAAGCGAAGTATTAGCCAAATGGATTTGGGATAGACTTAGTCTGACACTTCCTACGCTTTTTGAAGTGGCGGTTGAAGAAACATGCACCTGCCGATGTGTGTATCGTGGATAAGGCTATGCTTCTTCGCGATCAACAATGGCGAGATTTATGCGTTCGCCTCGGCCTTCAAGTGGGTAATCTTTTCTGAGCGGAAAGGCAGGGTAGTCCTTCCACATTAATATACGGCGCAAGTCGGGATGGTTATTGAATCGAATTCCGTACATGTCAAACACTTCCCGTTCGCGCCACTCGGCGCCTTCCCAAATATCAGTTGAGGAATCGACATAGAGCGCGGGGTCATCTGCAATGCCAGAAGTGTCTAGCGATGGATCTAAGAAAGTTTTTACACGAATTCGTGCTGCGGATTCTGTATTGGCCATAATCCAAACGACGGCAAATCTTCCGATGGTTGAGGCGGGGTAGTCGAGGTAGTCGACTGCGGTAACATCACAGAGTAAATCGTAGTTGCACGAGGGATCATCACGTAGGAAGCGAAGGAGCCGGTGTACATC
>CAZURP010000303.1:0-1561 GCA_964623715.1 uncultured Isosphaeraceae bacterium
AAGATGTCTCCGCGGCGTTTTAGATCTTCGATCGCATTCTCATCCGCCATAAACCGCATCATCAACGCTTGCTGGTCCATCTCTCGAACACCAAGTTCATCAATCTGATCAAGCAATAAACGCACTGTTTCGACAACAGCGTCGAACCCTTCTTTCACATCTTTGAGGTACCGCTGATCATACAAATCCAAAGCCGTATCAATCTCAACATTTGGCTCCAAATCAAGCCGGTCGTACAACGTCCGCATCTGCACGCGAGCACCTCGGTTCAACTGCCCTAATAACTCAGTAATAAACAATTGGTAGGCTTCAAGTTCACGGGCAATTTGAGCCCTGCCTAAGATAACTCGCTGTTTTTCTGAGAGCATGCCTGACACTTCGTCAAAAAACAAATTATCAGAACGGTGTATTGCTTTCATTGCCCGTTGTGCTTTTCGAACAAGTTCCTCTACCATTGCACGCTCAGGGATGTTGAATGACATGAAACCAAATGTTTCTGCAGCACTAGCAATCGCATCTTCGAAATCTTTTATTTCGCCGTTTCGTGTTCGAGCAAAGTCTTCAAGGTAACGGTCGTACACTTCAATAATTGCTTCACGTTGGACTCGTGACAACTCCAAATCATTTGACATCTGCTCTAACTCCCGAACCTTCACTGGGTCTGTGAGAAGTGGCATTGACTGCGCTTGAGCGAAATCATCAACGATGAATAGAGTTGCTAACAAGACAAGTATGGCTGTATAAAATGTATTTTTCATATTCATAATGTACCACAAAAAAATAACGCAACGAGCGATGCTCGTTGCGTTATTGGGTTTTGCGGTAGGGATTACTGTGCTATGCAGCTTTTTTCGTGCGAATATTCTTTCCAACAGTGCGCTGGTCTTCCGTTGCGCGTCTGTCTGACTCGGTTGTCAACTTCGTTTTCAATTCTGCGGGTGAACTCGCCCAGAGGTCTGCGCCGATTTCTTCTGCAAGACCTTCAACTCGATTAAAGAGTCCACCGCCAACTGCGACTTGCGTGTTCGGCGATGCGCCGATTGACTTAATTGTGTCAATGATGTTTCGAATATGTGGTGCATCGCAAGGAGCGGACGAGAACATGCAAAGCGCATCTGGTTTGCATTCGTTTGTCTCTGCAAGGATTTCGTCTGCTGGAACTCCGCCTCCACCAAACTTCACGTTCCAACCATCCGCTTCGCAAAGGTCAGCAACAATTTGTGCTGCAAGATCATCTGCTTCGCTTGGTCCACAAAAGAGGAGAATGCTTTTGTTTTTACTTGTTTGTTGTGTGTAGCCAGCTTGCACTTGATCAACAAGTGAGCGAAGTAGGCGTGTTGCGTAATGATGCGCAACGCTTGTCATCTGGTCTGATCGATAGAGAGTGTTGATTGCGTCAAGAACTGGCCAGAAGCCGTTCTCGGAAATCTCTTCAGCTGTCCAGCCGCTTGTGATTGCTTCTGCAACAAAAGCACGAGCGGCAGGTCGATCGCCTGTAATGAGTAGTGGAAATAGTTTTTCAATAAATGTATCAGTGTTCACGGCAAAACCCCTTTTGCGT
>CAZURP010000304.1:0-1539 GCA_964623715.1 uncultured Isosphaeraceae bacterium
GCTTGGGCAATATCCAAAGCCATCCGTCCCGATGACCACCCCGGTGTACAGCGTGCACCGTTCGCCGATGGCGCAATCGTGGCCAATCGCCACGCCAGAGAATAACTCAGAGTGTGCGCCCACTGACGCCCCACGCCCAAGACGAACGTTTCCGTGAATACACACACCATCACCGACCACAACATCCTTTTCGATAATGACGAATGGTCCGATGCGAACACCTTCGCCAACCGTCGCGTCGGGAGAAACAAAAACGGATGCATGAATCCCTTCTTCTGGTTTGTCATCGGCTGCTTGAAAAAGAGAAAGCACATGCGAAATAGCGACGTCTGCGCTGTCCACCCAGAGCAACGTTCTAGACGAAGCATCGTGGCTTGGAACTGCTACCCCGTTTGGAACGATGGCAATTGTCGCTTGCGAATTCCCCCACTTCTTCGTGTACTTTGCGTTCACCATGAATGTAAGATCACCTGGCGCAGCTTCCTCCACAGAAGAAACTCCCGTGCAGGGAATATCTGCAGGGCCATCTATTCTTGCGCCAATTGCTTTGGCAATAGACTCTGCAGTATGTTGTTGCGGGCACATAAGATTGCTCAGCGAACTGCCATCTCGTCAAACGACGCATTCATATATTCAATCAGCGCGTCAGTTACGTCCATGGCAGTGTTTGCATACAACATCCTTCGAGCGCTGATGACCGCATCCATATCAACATCGTCCCCTTCTGGGAGTGGTGCGATCAAGTCGTTAATAAAAATATAATCCCAACCGTTTTGCTTCGCTAATTCAGCAGATGCTGAGCGAATGTTTTTGTAAAGTCGACGGAGACCTTTTGATTCTTCACGCGAAGCACGCATGTTGCGATACTCACCAAGTGATTCGTACTCAACTAATTCTAATTGTTGTTGTTGAATTAGTTCTTTCCACTTATCTGAACCAGATTGGTAGAGTTCGAGTTCTTGCTCATAGTCTTCGATATGCTTTCGCCGATTCGCAAGTTCTTCGTCAATAGTTGTAATCACTGCCTGCGCCCGAGATTGTTCAAACGTTCTTTCTTCGAGCGAGTTAAAGACTCTTCCAAAGTCGACCGTAACAAGAACCGCCGGTGTCGCCGCTATTCGGCGTAATGCGTGTGACTGCCATGCCATTGAACCAACGACGAGCAAGGCAACAATCGCGAGTAAATTTATTTGTTTATGTCCAAAGTGTTTCATGTCTATCCTTTTCACTCTCAGTTAGAAAGTTTTTCCCATTCTAAATTCATATGTGTCACAATTTGTTCGGTGATATCAATTTGCTCGCTTGCGTACATGATGCGCTTCTCTTCTATCTGGTTGCGCACTTGAAATTCCCGGTTCACTTGCGCTTTCGGATTCACTACTATGTCTCGCGCTTCATCGTTAATGAGTACAAGCCCATACCCATTCTCTTGCGCAACAACTGCGACGGCTTCTTTTATCTTTTTGTATAAATCTCGGAACATAAGCGATCGTTCAATATCAATTTGTGACATCGAAAAGCGCTGAAAACTTACCCCGG
>CAZURP010000305.1:0-1530 GCA_964623715.1 uncultured Isosphaeraceae bacterium
ACGATCATGTCCAACAAGCGAACCACGCTGTTGAATATCATCACCGAGAACTGCGCGAAGTGCGTGATTGAGCAAGTGCGTACCTGTATGGTTTGACTCGATTGCGTCGCGTTGTTTTTCTCGGACGATGGCATTGACAACATCACCGACTTGCATCGTTCCGCCGGCAACCCGACCAGCGTGCAGTACATATTCTCCATAGCGATGTGTTTCTTCAACGATGAAATCGCTTTCAGGCAATCCATTTCCTGATTCTCGAATCAAGTGCCCGCGGTCGCCAACTTGCCCTCCTTGCTCAGCGTAGAAGGGTGTTTTGTTCAAGATGACACCAAAGAGCGTTGAATCATTCGCCTTACCGACGAGATCTTTACCATTCCACACAGCCTTTACTGTTGAAACAGCGACTCCTCGCCCATACTTCGGTGCATCATCAGTTGCATGCACTCCGATTCCCTTGAGTTTCGCAAGTATCTCAGGTGGAAGATGCATTTTTTCTTCTTCATCTGTTGTTGCCCTTGAAGTTTTCCGTGCTTTTTCCATGAGAATCTCGTATCCAGCGCGATCAACAGTTAGGCGTAACTCTTCTGCCATGACCTCAGTTAAATCAATAGGAAAACCAAATGTGTCGTGTAACGTGAACGCACTTTTTGCATCAATTGTTTTCCCATCGCCATTTTTTACAGCTTTATCAAAAAGTTCAAGTCCACGGTCGAGCGTTTTAAGAAATGCTTCTTCTTCGTCTAAGATTATCTGCGTAATTTGCGTTTCATTTTTTGTTATTTCTGGAAAGACTTCGCCAAGTGTTTCAACAACGGCGGGAACGAGTTTGTGCAGCAATGGACCGTCAACATTAAATGTTTGGTGTGCGTGGCGAACCCCTCTACGCAATATTCTTCGAAGCACGTATTCTCGACCAGCTGATCCGGGTCGTCCACCATCTGCAATGGCAACAACGAGACATCGAATGTGATCAGCAAGTACGCGGTACGCAATATCGGTGTGATTTTCTAATCCACCACCGTATGCAGGCGCCCCAGTTAGCTTTGTAAGTAAGTCAAAAATCGGAGTCCACAAATCTGTGTCGTAGTTACTGTTTTTCCCCTGTAAAACGCGAACGACTCTTTCAAGACCCATGCCAGTGTCCACGTGTTGGTTTGGTAGGGGAGTGAGCACTCCATCGTCACCCCGATTGAATTGGATGAAGACCAAGTTCCAAATTTCGATGACGTCTGGGTCATCAAGATTCACTAAATGGCCTCCACTTTTGTCGGGCGTCGAGTCATAATGAATTTCACTGCAAGGTCCGCATGGTCCCGTGTTTCCCATTTCCCAAAAGTTATCTTTTCGATCCCACCGAGTAATGTGTGACGGGTCGATGTCGGTGAGTTCTTTCCATAAGTTTTCAGATTCGATATCTGGCTCAAGCCCATCTTTTTCGTCGCCAGCAAAAACTGTCACATAGAGTCGATCTTTTTCAAGCCCCCAAACTTCAGTGAACAACTCCCACGCCCACTTGATTGCTTCTTCTTT
>CAZURP010000306.1:0-1528 GCA_964623715.1 uncultured Isosphaeraceae bacterium
ACTGCCGATTTGTTCGATGCCGTTTGCACGCAAGATCGATCACGATGACATCACCATACGTATTGAGCAAGTTTGAATTTGTTGTGCCTGCTCCAAGGTTTACCCACTCACCAATCACGCTATCTCCTAGGTGTCCGTCGTGTGATTTGTTTGCGTACCCTTGAAAAACAGTCCCGCCAACTTCTCCGCCGACTTTGCAATGTGGCCCAAGGGCGGTGTTTGACTTGATGAGCGCGCTTTCAGTAATTGTGCAATTCTTTCCAATCCAACACGGGCCGCAAACCACTGCATTGGAACGAATAACTGCGCCCTCTTCAATTCGAATAGCACCAGCTGTCGTGTCAAGCACAACGCCTGGGTGCAACGTTGCCGTTTCGTGTACATCAATTCGGTGCGCTCCGACTGTTTCGGTATTCACTTCACCATCAAGCGTTGCAGCTTGTTCTAAATCTTCTGCAAGTAAACGAGGTAAGTATTGCAGTATGTCCCATGGTGTTGCAATCTCTGGATGCTCGCAGTGTTCGGCCGTTTCGTTCTCAACGTGTTGCAAACCCGTCCTTGAAGAAATCATGCTTGCACGAAGCGCATCGTCACAAAGAAAACCCGAAGGTGCACAGCCCATTTTTTTTGTCAAGCGTTCGAGCGTTGTCAACCCGCCCGTTCGTTGTTCAAACGACGCGCGCAAATCAGACAACGGCGAAAGCGATGCCTGATGTTCATCCTGTATGTACCACTGAGTCATAATCGTATTATCTCCAAGTTGCCTTACGGCCGGTTGGTGAATGGAACTTCCATATTCCGATTGTTGCCAAGAAACACCATCCTAGTGGTACGGCAAGCAACCCAGAATAGATCGCTGTACCGAGCAATTTTGCAAATTCGCCCATCCCTCCGCCGACTGCAGGCGGATTCCATGGCATAAATCCTCTAGTAACAAGCACGAACGCTTGCACCGCAGCTGAAATGATAACTGCGCAGAACACCAAAAAGGAAATTGTCAAAATTTTGCGGCGAAAAACGATGTTCCTGATTTTAAGTATCAACAGTGTCGAGACAAAAAAACCAAGCGCGTTCGGTCCTAGTAAATGCGCTCCTCCCATAAGTTGCCCATGACCTGGAGAAATATCAACAAGCACGCCGAGCAAAAGTGCAACAAACAACGCCGCTGTTCCTGGAGCAAAGAGTGCAATAAAGACAACAAGGCACGGCATCGCTTGGGGGGTAATCGAGCCAGTTGCGCGCAACGTAAATATTTCTGCAACGCTTGAATCAAAGGCGAGAGCAAGAACGGTTGCAACGATAACGACTACCGCATTCATTGGTCTTCCTCTCCGGTTCCCAGCACTACAACATGCGCGTGTTCTCTCGCTCTCCTTCGGGGTGACACGGTGATAATTTGCCGTAACGGCGCCTCGTCAAGTTGTTTGATTGCGGTGACGACTCCAAGAGCAAGCCCTCTCCCGCAAATAGGCCATGATGGATCATCAAGAATAACCACGTCGTGGTTTTGGCCTCCCCGATTTGAAGG
>CAZURP010000307.1:0-1514 GCA_964623715.1 uncultured Isosphaeraceae bacterium
CTTTGAGCGCATATAGTTTTTTATGATCCCATCCAGTGAGTTCGATGAATGGAATGCCCTCTGCAATTTCGATGACGTTCGTTAACATGAACGGGCTAAAACCCTTGAACCCATATTTTTGCATCGGCGCGTAGCCACGGGTGCATGCGCGGCTAAGCCCGCCACTGAATGTAAGTGAGTGTTTAATTGCATCAACACCCCATCCCTCTTGATACAGCATCTGGTTGCTCAACACACTTTTGATGGTGAGTTCAGGATTTTCCTCAATTGGATAATCCTTCATGTTTTCATCGCCGCCATCGCCGTCGATGAGATAGGTAAAGTCTGGGTATTGTTCTCGAATGCCACGGCAAAGTGCAAGTGTCATTGCGCCGGCTTGAATGTCAAGCGGTTTGTAATCTTCGATGACTGAAACCGCCTCTTGCAAATTAACCCAACTTCCAGGGGCGTCGATGACCTCGTGGAAAAGTTCAAGGTCGAGCTGCGACAGGAAATCATGTGCTTGTTTTGCATCCTCGCCATTACCATCAACGGTCAAGGTGAATGCTTTTAGCCGGGCAAGGTTCATGCCCCTTGTTTTCATAACGTGGTGTGTTGCAAGGAAGACAGCGCCTGAATCAATGCCGCCTGAAAACATGACGCCGATTGGTTCGTGCTCTGGAACCTTGTCTAGCCAATTTGAGATACCCGCAGAAAGTTCTTGGATATAACGCTTTGCATAATTTTCGCTTTGACTATTTCGGGGGGGATCGAAGAAGCGCGTACAAACTGGGTTTGGGTCAGGGCAACCCACAAGAGCAATTTCAGTGAGGTGATGCGCAGGTACCATGCGTGTGTAGGACGGATGGAATTGATCACCAAAACCTTGCGCTTCTAACCACTCCTTAATCTGGTCAATGCGCTCTGCGATAAGCAGAGCGGGACCAGCAACTTTCTTGACGATGAAGTATCGCAACGGTAATTGCAAGGACCGCGCCATGCGAATGATGTGCCCGTTTCGAGCCATAAGGGCAAAGTGTCCGTCAATTGTTGCGATTTTTTCTGGGTCACCAGACGCGACTATTTCAGTCGCTTCCTCTAAAGACATGTTAAAAATCATGTTTCGAGAGTGATCGGTGATGTCGATAACTTCGTTGATCATGTCTGGGTAATGTGGTTGTAAATTCGCTAAATCTTCTCGTGTTCGTTGCATAGTGGAATGATACGGTATCCTGCAAATATGAAATACATTTTGCAAACGATTATTGGCATAGTTCTTCTTTTTTCCTCAGCCAAAACGGCGCTTTGTGAATCAATTGCCGCGGTGGATGCGGGGCGGGGCGAAGTCTCGATCTACATTCCGGATTCGTACGAAAGCGAAAAACCGCTTCCACTTATTGTTGCGTTGCACGGGTTCACGGGAAGCAGCGAAATCGTAAAAAAGTATTGGCGCATGATACGCCTTGTGGATGACAAACAATTTATTCTTTGTGTTCCAGACGGGACGAAAAATTCAGAAGGCAAGCGTTTCTGGA